>DATGKJ010000088.1:0-4976 GCA_035294685.1 Terriglobia bacterium
GCGCTACGGCATGGTCACCATGTGCGTGGGCGGCGGCATGGGCGCGGCAGGAATCTTTGAAAATCTGCAAGCCTGAGGGCCGAGATGCCAAATCTCTGATTTGAACGCGGAGCTCGAATGACCACAACCATGAGTTCAATTCCCGCTGTCATCAAAGGCGGCAGCTTTCTGATCGAAACCCGGAAGCCGGAAGAAGTCTTCACCCCTGAGGATTTAACCGACCAGCATCGGCTGATTGCGCAGACGGCGGAAGAATTCGTTCAGCGCGAGATTATTCCTCGCCTGAAGGAGATTGAAGAAAAAAAGCCCGGCCTGCTGCGCGAGCTTCTGAAGAAAGCCGGCGAGTTGGGCTTGCTGGCCACGGACGTTGCCCAAAAATACGGCGGCCTGGAGCTTGACAAAATATCTTCCATCATCATTTCGGAAAAAATGGCGCGCGATGGAGCGTGGGCTTCCACAATTGGCGCACAAGCAGGCATCGGCATCCTGCCCATCGCTTTTTTCGGCACGGAAGCTCAAAAGCAGAAATATGTTCCCAGGCTTGCGCGCGGCGAATGGGTGGGCGCCTATTGTTTGAGCGAGGCGAGCTCTGCTTCTGACGCACTGCACTGCAAAACCAGAGCCACGTTGAGCCCGGATGGAAAGCGCTACATTTTGAACGGCGCCAAGATGTGGATTACCAACGGCGGCATCGCGGATATCTACATCGTGTTCGCCCGGATCGACGGCGAAAAGTTCACGGCGTTTATTGTGGAGCGGAACTTTCACGGCGTTTCACCCGGCGCTGAGGAACATAAAATGGGCATTCGGGGATCCTCCACCACTCCGTTGAACCTGGAAGATGCGCCAGTGCCTGTTGAAAATGTTCTAGGCGAAATCGGCAAGGGGCATCAGATTGCCTTCAACATTCTCAACATGGGACGGCTGAAATTGGGCGCGGGCTGCATCGGCGGCTGCAAAATCCTGATGATGCCAACCCTCCAGTGGGCCAAAGAACGCCAGGCCTTCGGGCGACCTATCGCCGACTTCGGAATGATCAAGGAAAAGCTGGGCAGGATGGTCGCGCGCACTTACGCCGCCGAGAGCATGTCCTACCGCACGGCGGGCATGATCGACATGTTGCTGGAAGGCGTGGACCAGGGCGCTCCCGAGGCCGCCCGCCAGATCCTGGAAGCCCTGCAGGAATATGCCGTCGAATGCTCTATTCTCAAAGTGGCAGGGACCGAAGCGCTGGATGACGTGGCCGATGAGGCGGTGCAGATCTTCGGAGGGTACGGGTTCAGCGCGGATTACGAAGTGGAACGAACTTATCGCGACCAGCGCGTCAACCGCATCTTTGAAGGAACCAACGAAATCAATCGCCTGTTGATCGTGGACATGCTGCTGAAAAGATCCATGAAGGGCGAACTGGCGCTGATCCCGGCGGCTCAGCGAGTTCTGGATGAGGTGCTTGGCTCGGGAAGCCCGGATGAAGAGGAGGGCGGGATGCTGGCCGCTGAGACCCGATTGGTCGAAGGCGCAAAGCGCGTGGCGCTGCTTGTGGCAGGCGCGGCTGTGCAGAAATATCTGCAAGCGCTTTCAGAAGAACAGGAAGTGATCGGCGGGCTCAGCAATGTGATTATAGAAGTCTATGCCATGGAAAGCGCTTTGCTCCGCGCCCGGAAAAAGCTCTCCAGAGAATCAGAGGAGATGGCCAGGTTCCATTGCGAAGCAGCGCGCTGTTATATTCATGAGGCAGCGGACCGTGTGGAAATGGAGGCCCGCCGCGTTCTGCCTCGGATTGCGGAAGGCGATACGTTACGATCCTACTTCGCATTGCTCCGCCGCTTTCTGAAGCGCTCGCCGGTTGATACCATCGAACTCAAGCGCCATCTGGCCGACCGCGCTCTGGAACTTGGCCGGCATCCCTTCGCCTGATGAATGGCAGCGCGTGAAAGCCCTCCAGTTCAGCTTGGGCTAAACCTTGGGGGTGTTGCCGTTGCGCCGCACAAGTTTATCTACGGTATCGATCAGCGCATTGAGTTTGTAATCGGTCTGCGCCAGGATCTCCCGGAATTCCCGAAATCCTTTGTCCATTCTTTCGGTGAGAACAATTTCGGATTGGGCCAGCCGCCCGACCAAATCCGTAACGCTGGCAATCTGAGCGGTGTTCTGCGCGATCTGGGTGGTGTTCTTTTCGATCTGGACTGCGTTCTGCGCGATCTGGACTGCGTTCTGCGCGATCTGCTCATCGTGTTTAGCCGCAGCAGCCTCCAGCCGCGCGAGTTGTTCGATCACGAACTGCATTGCTTTTTCGAGGTCCATCGAAGTCACCCAAAGTCGAGAGAAGCAAACGCCCAATCGCCCGCCACAGCATGCCAGCGGTTGGTAGCGCTACCGGGAATCGAACCCGGGTTTTGAGATTGAGAATCTCACGTCCTAACCCCTAGACGATAGCGCCATGAATCTACAGTCGATGATAGCACTTCCGATGGATCGCAGGCCACTCGCAATCGGCTGCTCAGAAAGGTACAACAAAATCCCCGGGACATCACGCCAGGCACAGCGAGGCATCTCGCGGCTTGTTGGGAAATGAAGAACGCAGAATTTTTTCAGAACTTGGTGAGGGATGAGAAGTTGAACTCCCGAATCTTCATTTTCGGAACCACCATCTCAATGGACTCTTCCCCGGCAGCGCGCTCGGGCGGGCTCATCATTTCAACCTGATTCAGCATCTCGATGATGCTCTGGTTGAAGCGGAAATTCTTGACGCCGTATTTCACCTCTCCGTTTTCAATCCAGAAAGTCCCGTCGCGAGTCATTCCGGTCAGAATCTTGGCATAAGGATCCACTTCACGGATGTACCAGAAGCGCGTCACCAGCAGGCCGCGCTCAGTCGAACGAATCATTTCCTCTTCGCTGGCGTGGTCCCCTTCCACCACCAGGTTCAGCGGCGCTTCGCCATATTCGTTCGGCAGGGGAAAACCGTGACCCGTTGGCTGCGTGCCCATTTTATGCGCTGTTTCACGGCAATAAACCAGGTTCTTCAGCACGCCATTCTCCACCAGCGAGACGCGCTGGCGCGGCACGCCTTCACCGTCGAATGGAGCGCCGCCTGACGAGGGATGGAACACATCATCTCGAATCTGAACGTTTTCGCCAAAAACCTTTTCGCCCACCCGCCCGGTAAAACAACTCCGTTTCTCATAAACGGAAAGGCCGCCGAAGTCCAGCAGCAAGAATCCGAGCAGATCCATCACCGCCGAAGGTTCCAGAATCACCGTATATTTCCCGGGCGGCGCCTCGCGCGGCTCTCGGCTCCGCAGGGCTTTGCGGGCAGCGCGATCCGCAAGCGCATCAATTTCGAGCGCCTGATGTCGCGGGCCAGTCTTCTTCGCCCAGCCGGAACTTGTTTCACCAAGCATCGTCACCGAAAACTCGGAGATGGACTCTTCATGAAATGCCGCGAGGCCCCGAGAGTTGTAAAGCGCATGCACCGTGCAGCCGCTTGAAAAAACGCCAGCAGCGGTCAAGCCATCCTTTTCCGCGCGCTGGATCACTTTGCGCACGGTTCCAGCGCGTGTTTGGGGGCTCAACAGCGCAGTTTCCCCATCGTAACGGTCAATGGCCCGATACATCTGCGGGCCCGGCATTGGGAGCAGGTCCGGGTTCGGCGGCTGAAGCGAGGCCAGCGCCAGAGCTGCCTCACACACCTCGCGGATCGATTGATCATCCAGCTTGTTTGTGCTCGCCCGCGCTGTGCGCTGGCCTGCCACGGCGCGCACGGAAAGGTTGATGTCCTCCTCGGAAACGTTCTGGTGGATGGTATTGTTGGCGAAGCGCGTCAGGGAATAAGAGGTTCCAGTCACCGACGCTTCGGTCTCTTCCGCGCGGGAATACTTCAGCACCTTGCTGAAAAGTTCGTCTGCAGATTGGCGAGATAAAGTCATGGATTCATTGCGTCATTGTTTCATCGAATCAATGAAACAATGAAAAAATCTCTCAATTGCCTTGGTAGGCGACGCCGACCTTTACTTTGCGGAAGCGCGCCGGAGACGCTCCGTGACCCGTGCCCATGGTCTGCATCGGCTGGCCTTTGCCGCAATTGGGCGTGCCCCAAAGCACCCACTCCTCCAGACCGCAGATCGCGTCACAGGAATTCCAGAACTCGGTTGTGATGCCGCCGTAGCTGGGGTTCTTCAGCATTCGGGTCTTCTTGCCATGCTTGATCTCCCACCCGATTTCCGTTCCGAACTGGAAGTTATAGCGACGGTCATCGATCGACCAGCTTCGATTGGTCTCCATATAAATGCCGTCATCCGTATCGGCGATCAGATCCTCCAGCTTCCCTTTTCCGGGCAGCAGGCTGACGTTGGTCATGCGGATGAGGGGAATGCGATTCCAGCCGTCGGCGCGCATGGCGCCGCTCGAACGCGGCTGGCCGACAGACGCAGCCGACTCGCGCGAAGTGAGATAACCGGCAAAAAGGCCGTTCTGGATGATGGGCGTGCATTGCGCGGCTACTCCCTCGTCATCGTAGGCGAAGGTTCCCAGGCCAGGACCGTGCAGCACGGTGGCGTCCGCCACCACGTTCACAATGTCGGACGCATACTTCAGCTTCCCGAGCTTATCCAGCGTCAGAAAACTCATGCCGGCAAAATTAGCTTCATCGCCGAGAACGCGATCAAGCTCAATCGGGTGGCCGATAGACTCGTGAATCTGCAAACCCAACTGCGAGCTTCCCAGGATGATGTCTTTCTCCCCCGCCGGGCACTGGTCGCACTGATGCAGCGCCACAGCCTGCTCGGCAATCTCCGGCGCGTGCCCAAGCAGGTCGAGATCTTCAACCAGTTCGTAACCGCGCGTCTGATACTGCCCGCCGAAAGAGTTGGGATAAGAGCGCCGCTGAATTTCATTTCCGCTGAAAGAGGTGGCGACGAATCCGGCGCCGGTTTGCGTCTTCACCTGACGGATTTCCGAGCCTTCGCTGGAAAGGA
>DATGKJ010000089.1:0-6758 GCA_035294685.1 Terriglobia bacterium
TGGAAAAATTCGAACGAATCCGTGCAGGCGCGCTACGTTCCGCGATTTTATTTGTATAATCTGGCCCAGCGCGTGAAAGGGTTCATGTGGGAACTCGTCCCAAGCACGGACGGGAACGAGGACAATCTTTACGGGATCATCAACGGAAAAATTCCCGGCCCGAACGCTTTCAAGCCCCGCGAAGCCTACCGCGCGTTTGAGGTGACTTCCGCCCTTTTCGGGGAAACGGAGCATGATCCGATGGCGGAATTCAGCATTGCAGGGGTTCCCGCGCGATATATGCATGGCCAACTCCAAAGCTACGCTTTTCGGGATAAGGTCTCCGGCCAGCGCATTTATGCTTTCTGGCTGGCCATCCTTGCGGAACCTGCGGACAATTTCACTCCGATTGATGTGAACCTGAAGGTCTCCGATCCCGACCTTCGCAAGCCTGTCCTGATCGACGTTCGCACTGGCGCCGTGACCCCGCTTGAGTGGCAGGCTCAAAAGGAACTCCGTGTGCCTTTGAAGGACAGCGTCATGGCCGTTGCCGATGCTTCGTATCTGAATTGGCACCTAGTGCCGGAAACACCCGGCGAGTTGCAGGCGCTGCGCACGGACAAAGTGATCACGCTTCGCTGGAAAACCTATAGCCGGGCAGACCGTCTGGAGATTGAGCGTTCAGTGAATTACGGACCTTGGAGCGTCGTTGGTAAAATCGCCGGCGGGCAGACGACGTTTCAAGATACCCACGTCGTGGAAGGTCACATCACATACCGGCTGCGGGCCTATAACGGGCAGGGATCGTCAGCGTGGTCCAATCCCGCATGGGTGGACGTCAGCAGCCGCTACTGAGGTCTGCAAATTATAGTGGCGACCTCTGCTGTAGCGCCGGTGTCCCCACCGGCGATTCTTCGGCGCTGCGGATAGCGTCGCTACAGGATAATGTTGTCACTGTAATTTGCAGCCATCAATAAGCGCTTCAGGTTGCAATTCCGTGGTTAAGTCTCCGACTCTCGTTTGTCTTCTTTGCTGCTTCGCTGTTTCTCTTCCGCTAAAGAGTCTTTCTTCCAGCGCCAGCGCAAATGATCTCGAGCAAGTTATAGCGCTCATCAAACAAGGAAACCTGAAAGCGGCCGAAACCAGGCTGAAACAGGCGGAAACCGAAAGTCCCAACGACGCCGCGATTTACAGGCTCCTGGGCATTGTCTATCAGCGCGAATCGAAGTTCGTGGAGGCGGAGAGCGCCCTGGAAAGGGCCGTGACGCTCTCCCCGAAAACGGACCCTCAGTTTCTGTTTCTTCTCTGCCAGACTGAATTTGCGCTCAAGAAGCAGAGTAAAGCTCTGCGGCTTGCAAATCAGATTTCCGAATTGGCGAAAACCGATCCCATCGCGCACTATTCGCTCGGTCAGTTGCTGGTTGCGAACGGCAGGCATGATGAAGCTGTCCGTGAGCTTGAAAAGGCTCACACGCTGGCTCCGGAAAATCCGGCGATCACAACGGAATTAATCATTGCGTATCTGGATGCCAGGCGCGAACAGTCCGCCCAAAATCTGATGGCGGATTTTTTCAAACGAGCATCCTACAACGATCTGGTTCAGGCTGGAGCGAGGTTTGGAGATGCCGGGCAGTTCGACGCCGCAAAGCAGGCTTTCAGGCTGGCGATTCAGGCGCAGCCGAACGCTTACGACGCGCGGTTCAATCTGGCGTTCGTCTATTATCGTCAGGGAAACCCGGAGCGGGCCCTGGCTACTCTCAATCAGATTGATCGTCACACAGCCCAGGGGCAATGGGATTACCACTATCTTCGCGGGAAAATCGATCTGGCCCTGCATCAGAACCAGGACGCGGCGGCAGAAATGACGAAGGCTCTCCAGTTGCAACCCGGCAATGAAAGCCTGTGCTCTGATGCCGGTCTTCTGTTTTTCCGCTTTGAAGACTTCTGGAAAGCGCTGGCGGTTTATCAGGCGTGCGCCGCGCGCTTGCCTGATTCAGCGGCGATTCAAACCGGCCTCGGACTGACTTATTTTCGGTTGGGAAAATATCACAACGCGATGACGACATTCCAGAGAGTCTTGGCGGTCAAACCGGATGCGGATGCGGCGCGCGAAGCGCTGGGCTTTCTGCTTTATATCGAAGGCAGCCTGAAGGAAGCGAGAGCAGTTCTTGAAGCGCGGGCGGGCGCTCAAGACGCGGACTATTATATTGACTACCTGAACGCGCTGGTGCTTCTGCGGCTTCATCCGGCGGGCGACCACTCGGATGCCCTTCGCTGGCTTGATGAAACCCTGCGCAGGAATCCGCGATTTGCCCCGGCTTATTTTGAGAGGGCGAGAATCTGGAAGGGTCAGAACAAACCGGAAAAGGCTCTGGCGGATCTCGGGCAGGCAACCGAAACAGACCCCCATTATGCGCAGCCGTATTACCTGATCGCGCAGGTTGATTACAAGCTTGGAAAGAAAAAGGAAGCCAACGAGGCCCGGCAGAAATTCAGCGCGTTAAACAACGAGCGGGAAGAGAAGGAACAGGAACGGCAGGTCGAAAATCAGCTTTTGCAGTCGCTTCGATAAGCGCTGAGATTTAGACGTGTCGCTGAAAAACCCTCGCCGCCTGTCATTCCGAGGAGCTGAAGGCGGTCCCGAGCCTGCAAGGAAGGAATCTCATAGGTCATTTATTCGCAGAGCGGGATTCCTGCCCATCGCTTCGCTCTGGGTCGGAATAGCACTACTGAGAGTCATTTTTCAGCGACCTGCTAACACCGAGTCCTTTGGTATCAGAACGACAGGCGAAGCGGTCAGCCATCTATCATTCCCTTTCCCTCTCGAATGGTAATGGTCCGATCGGCGCGGACGCGGCGGAGCCGATCAACCTGGCCGCTGGGCCAGCGCAGGATGATCTCATCAACCATCGCATGGTCTCCCAGTCCGAAGTGGACGCGCAGATCGTTCTGGGAAATATAGCTGCTGCCGCTGCGGATTTCATCAATCTGGCGCCCGGCGCCAGTTCGCACTTCAATTCGGGCGCCAATGCCATTGCGGTTGGATTTAACGCCGACCGTCTTAATTCTGATCCAATGATTGCGGTTGCCACCGTCATTCCGCAGCAGATAGGCCGGCCCGTTCATGTTATTGATGATGATATCGATGTCGCCATCGTTGTCGTAGTCGGCGAAAGCTACGCCGCGGCTTGAGCTTAGAAGCGGAATTCCAGGCCCCGAAGACCCGGAGACATCCTCAAATCTTCGCGCGCCGGACGGGCCTTCTACATTGTGATAGAGCAGCTTAGGCTCAGCATAGGTGGAATCAATGTGGTAATCATCGATGAGGGCGTCAAGATGCCCATTCGCCATGAAGAGATCGGGCCAGCCATCGTTATCGTAATCGACGAAACCAATTCCCCATCCCATATAATTCGGATGAGAGCCGAGCCCGGCCGCAAAAGTGACATCACTGAACGTGCCGTCACCATTATTATGATAAAGATCGGGCACATCGTCGGAAAAATTGGTCTTGGCGAGGTCGAGATATCCATCGCGGTCATAGTCTCCCGCTGCAACGCCCATGCCCGCCTGGGCCTCGCCATCTCCGCTATAAGCCACACCTGCCACGAAAGCCTGATCGGTGAACGTTCCGTCGCGATGGTTGTGGTAAAGGATGCTTGCGGTGGAATCACAGGCGACATAAAGATCGGGCCAGCCGTCGTTGTCGTAGTCCAGGCTGATCGCTCCCAGAGCATAGTGCTTGTCAGGAAGAAGAATGATTCCCGATTTTTCGCTGACATCCGTAAAGGTCCCGTCGCCGTTGTTGTGATAAAGAAAATTTCTTCCCGTGTGAAGGCCGCGCGGCCCGCACGCCATCGGGATGCCTTTGTATTGGCAGAACTGGCCGGAGCCTGGCTGAGGAAGCAGTGTAAAATCTTTCCCTTGATCGACGTAGTTGGCAACAAACAAATCCAGCCTTCCGTCGCGGTCGTAGTCAAAGAAGACGCATCCCGTGTTCCACCGCCAAGGATCGCCCGCAACCCCGGCCCGTTCAGCGACCTCAGTAAAAGTGCTGTCTCCATTGTTGTGATAGAGCAGATTCTTTCCATAACAGGTAACGAAAATGTCGTCCCATCCGTCGTTGTCATAATCTCCGACACAGACGCCTTGCCCCCAGCCCGAATGAACCAAACCAACCTTTGCCGTCACATCTGTAAATGTGCCGTTTCTGTTGTTGTGGAAGAGGCGGTTCGAGGGAGCGTCTCCGGAGGAGAAGCCTTCCAGAGTGGTCCCGTTCACCAGGAAAAGATCGGGCCAGCCATCCCGGTCATAGTCGATCCAGGCCACTCCACAGCCGGTGGTTTCGAGCAGATAGCGTTTTCGCTTCAGGGCGCCGAAAACATTCGTAAAATTCAGTCCCGCTTCGCGGCTGACTTCAACGTAGGAAACACTGGAAGCGGTCCTGCCCGGAACGCTCGCCTGCCACAGCAGAGCGCTGCCTCTTCCCCAAGCTTCTGGCGCAAAGGCTGCGCCGACCAGACCCACGAACTGGCGGCGGTTCATCTGCAACACCTCTGCGCGGAGGAAACCAGTAGTCTATCGTGGGCGGGCTGCCACGAGACAATCACACGCGCAAGAAACCAAGTCCTTACATCCGTTTCAGGCATTTCATATCGATTGTACACGCACGAACGCCAGCCACGAAGGATGGCTCTATGCAAAGCGGCGGTCGGAAAGCAAAGCGATGAGTTCGCCCCAGATTCGTGGATGCAAACATCCCGTGGCTGGAAAAAATTCAGCTTCCTCGCCTTATTGCTTTATGCCTTGATGATCCTGGTAGTATCGACCGTGTGGGCTGCGCCTTCACAAGAGGCAATGGCTCATCTCGGAGCCGGTCTCAAACTCTTTGACTTGCAACGGTTCCCGGACGCCGCAAAAGAATTCAACCTTGCCTTGGGCGCCGATCCCAATCTCTTGAATGCCCGCTATCATCTGGCGGTCGCATACTTCAACGAACGAAAATTTGATGATGCGCGGCAACAATTCAAGCTATTGGCAGCTACGGGTTACCACAAGCGTTGGGTGATCTACTACCTCGGGCGGCTCGACCTGCAAGACGGGCGCATCGACGAAGCCATCCGAAGGTTTGAATCTCTGCAAGAGCCGCAACCGCTGCGAGATGAGTGGTATTATCTTGGCTCGGCTTTTCTGAAGAAAGGGGAACCGGAGAAGGCTGTTCTCTTTCTCAAGCGCGAGATCGCCTTTAATCCGCGCGATTTTCGAGCCCGATACCTTCTGGGCCAGGCTTACTTGAAGCTCGATAAAGCGAAACAAGCAGAAGCTCAATTTCAAGAATCCGATCGGCTGCATCAATACTATCTGCAAGGCAAACGGGACCTCGCGGCTTGCCGCGAGCAACTCCAGGCGGGGCAGAGGGATGCCGCGTGGAAGCGTTGCGGCTCCGCCCTGCAAACGACCGATATTGATAGGTTGGTGGCCGTCGGAACTCTCTTCGGCGAGTTCTCCGATTACCAGCACGCCCTCGAAGCCCTTCAGAAAGCGCTGGCGCTTGACCCGCAATCTCCCGAGATCAATTACGACCTGGGCTACACCTACTTTCAAATGGGAAATTATTCGCAGGCCGCACGATACTCGCAGGCGGCAACGACCCACCGTCCGGATTTTTTCGAAGCGCTGGAAGTATGCGGCATGGCGCTTCACAAGCTGGGGAAAGATACAGCGGCGCAGTCTGCGCTGTCGCTTGCGCATCAACTGCGGCCTGATGATAAGGTCGTCGCTGAAGCCCTGGCGCAAACCAGGAGTTTATCCGCGAGGTGAATCAATCCTCCATGTCCACAGCTTCCCTACCGCCACGCGTTGACGCCACGAAGAAACGAATCCCTTCATGGCTTATCTATTCCCTTTTCACCATCGTTTTGTGGGGCATTTGGGGAGCCACATCCAAGGCGGTTGCGAGCGACATCAACGCTTACATGAACCAGGTGCTTTTCACGATCGGCCTTATCCCCTTGCTTTTTCTGGTGATCCGCTCTCCCCGTCTCGCGGGCGGCAAGAATCGCCGGCGCGGCATCTTCTATGCCTTCATCACGGGCATTCTGGGGGGCACAGGCAACATCCTGTTTTTCACGTCGCTGACAATGGGAGGGCGGGCCGCCGTAGTCGTGCCGATGACATCGCTTTCGCCCTTGGCCACGGTTATTCTGGCCTTTCTTGTGCTGCGCGAAAAAATCAGCGCCAGCCAGATCGTCGGCCTCGGTCTGGCCTTCGTCGCCATTTATCTGCTCAGTTTGTAGACCATTTCATCGAGGCGCATACCATGCACTTCCCCCTTTGGCTGCTCTTTGCTCTCATCACCCTGCTTTTCTGGGGCATCACCGGCGTGACCCAGAAATTATCCACCAACGCCATCTCCACCGAATTGTCGTTTCTCTGGTTTGTGCTGGCTTTCATCCCCATCGCGCTCGCGATTCTCTTGATTGTGCCTCTTGACTGGCATCTCAAAGCGCGAGTCTTCTGGCTTGCCATAATTGGCGGCGCGCTGAACGGCCTCGGCGCCATGACCAGTTTCAAAGCTTTGGAATCCGGCGGGAAAGCGTCCATCGTGATCCCACTGTGCTACCTCTATCCTTTAGTCACGATTTTTCTGGCTCTGGCCTTTCTGCATGAAAAAGTGACCCGCGTGGAAGCGCTTGGAATTATCCTCGCTCTCGTGGCTGCTATCCTGCTTTCTCGGGAAGCGCCGCCGGAAGAATCCACTGATCAATAGCCAGGTTTCA
>DATGKJ010000090.1:0-4628 GCA_035294685.1 Terriglobia bacterium
AGATTCACAAACAGATGATCCTGGTGGGAATCGGCCTGTTTCAGATTTTCGAGGGCAAGATTCTTGCGCCGGCCGAGCCGGCGCGCAGGAATACGTACAGTGTGCTGATCAAGATTCTCCTGGCCAGCCTGCTGGTGGCGCATACCGGCGGCATTAACAGCAGCTACTATCCCATCTACTACCTGCCTGTTGTTTCCGCGGCCATGCTTTATAGCGGCTGGGCTACCCTTCTCTGGACGTTGGTTTCGTGCGCCGCCTATTGTTCCTTTCTGGTGTGGGCCTTGCAGTTTTATCGGCTCACGGCTGGCGGCGCTACTGAACTCGCAATCCGCAATCTGTTTTTCTTCCTTGTGGCCGTGGTGGTTAATCGCTTTGTATCAGTAAACCGCCAGCAGGCTGTTCGCTATCGGAAGCTGGCGGAGACTCTGAGCAAGACCAATCAACGGCTGGAGCAGGCTCAGGCAGATGCCCGGCGCTCGGAGCGCCTGGCGGCCCTGGGTCAACTTTCGGCGGGGCTGGCACATGAGATTCGCAATCCTCTGGGAGTCATCAGGGGCTCAGCCGAAATCCTGAATCAGAAGCTGAAGCCCGCCGATCCCATCACGGCTGAACTCGCCGGATATATTTCAAGCGAAGTCGAACGGCTCAACAGCCTGGTGGGGCGATTTCTGGATTTCGCCCGCCCGCTGAAACTGAAATTAGAAATCCAGGAAATTGCTCCCATCATCGACCGCGCGCTGAAATCTGTCCAGGAACAGCATCCGAATTCTAAAATCGAAGTGGAGCGGCAATTCCATAGGAATTTGCCGCTCCTGCCTCTGGATGGTGAACTCTGCGAGCGCGTGTTCACCAATTTATTTCTGAACGCTTACGAGGCGATGCCGGAAGGCGGTAAACTTCGCATCGTGGCCGAGCCCGGCGAATCGGATGGCCGTCGCGGAATCAAGATCGAGGTTGAAGATACCGGGCCGGGAATCCCGGAAGAACAACGCGAGCACATCTTCAATCCTTTCTTCACCACCAAGAAGACGGGACTGGGACTGGGGCTCTCAATTATTGCCAAAATCGTGGATGATCATCATGGATGGATTCGGCTGGTGAAAACTCCTTCCAGCGGCGCCTGTTTTCGTCTGTTCCTGCCGGGAGAGCCGGAGCGGGCGGAAGTCAGAAAGCAGAAGTCTGTGGGCGGTAGGCAGGAGGTTTAGCCAGGCGATAAAAAACTCCCTGCGTATGCCATGCTGGTCACTTCGCTTGTCATTCTGAGCCCGAGAAGAGTTTTTTCATGCGAGTCGTGTCCCCTTGTTTCATAACGATTGTTTTCTGGAATTTGAAATTTGGCCTTGAACTTTCGCTATGCCCAACATTCTGATCATTGAAGACGAAGCCAAGATGCAACGGCTGCTCCAGCTCAGCCTTGCCGAGGAAGGCTACACCACGCGTTCTGCCTCCGACGCGGAACAGGGATTGCGCCTGCTCCGGCAGGAGAAGTTCGATCTCGTCATCACCGACCTCAAGCTCCCCGGCATGGACGGGCTTGAATTCCTGCAAGCCGTCAAAAGGTCTGATGCGCGCATTCCCGTGATTCTGATGACAGCCTTTGGAACGATTGAAACCGCCGTTCAGGCGATGAAAGCGGGCGCCAGCGACTACGTGCTGAAACCTTTCTCGCTGGAAGAAATCAAGCTGATCATCAAGAAGGAACTCAACGTCCTGCGACTGCAGGAAGAAAACCGCGATCTGCGGGAAGCCCTGGGGAAACGCTATCAGTTTAAGAACATCATCGCGCGCAGCACTAAAATGCAGGAAGCGCTGGCGGTGGTGGATCGCGTCGCTCCGACCAACTCCACCGTTCTGCTGGGGGGCGAAAGCGGCGTGGGCAAGGACCTGATCGCGCGCGCCATCCACCAGCATTCCCGGCGGTCCTCCGGGCCTTTCATCAAAATCAACTGCGCCGCCATTCCGGAAAATCTGCTGGAAAGCGAGCTGTTTGGATACGAGAAGGGAGCTTTTACCGGCGCGGTCAGCGCCAAGCCCGGTAAGTTTGAGCTGGCGGATAAAGGAACTATTTTTCTCGACGAGATCGGCGACGTCCCGCCCTCAATTCAGGTCAAGCTGCTTCGCGTGCTTCAGGAACGCGAATTCGAGCGACTGGGCGGGACGAAAACCCTGAAGGTTGATGTCCGCTTAGTGGCCGCTACGAATCGCGATCTTCGCGCCGCGCTCGAGCAGGGCAGCTTTCGTGAAGACCTCTATTACCGGCTGAACGTCGTGCCGATCAATATTCCCCCGCTCCGCGAGCACAAGGAAGATATACCCGATCTCGTCCATCTTTTTGTCGAACGCTTTGCCGCGGAAGCCGGAAAGAACGTGAGCGGCATCACACCCGCCGCCATGAAGAAACTGATGGAATTCCACTGGCCGGGCAACGTGCGGGAATTGGAAAACATCATCGAGCGGGCTGTGGCCCTCACCAGCCGTCCACAGATTGAGGAATCCGATGTCCGACTGGACCTTTCACCTTCCACCGCTCCCAAAGAGCTTACCAGTTCAGGCGCGCCGTTTCCTCCTGAAGGCATGACGCTTGAACAGTTTGAAGATGAAATCATCCAGGAAGCATTGCGCCGCGCCAATGGCAACAAAAGTCATGCGGCGCGGTTGCTAGGCCTTTCGCGGAACGCCCTACGATATCGGCTCTCAAAAATCGGGGTGGCGGACGAAGGCGAACCCTAACCGAGAAGCCCTGCAACAGGAACCCCTATGATTGAAGCCCTTTCGGTATCATTGTGCGATTCTGGTCATGCGTCACTCACATTTCTGGATAATGGGTGGTCATGGCCAGGATGGCCATGCCACAACCATGCCACGGGCGCCCGTGGGCTTGGTCCAGGTATTTATGTAACATGTAGGACGTTTAACGAAACCCAGGAGTCGAACTGATGAAATTGTCACCGCGCATGTCGATGTTGCTTCTTCTCCTCTTTTTAACCCTTGCCTTCGTCCCTGCGCTGGCAGCCGAAAGCGCCTTCCGACCGCCTGCCGTGCCCCTGGTCGCTGTCGATCCTTATTTCAGCATCTGGTCGTTTGCAGACCATTTGACTTATGATGCGACGCGGCACTGGACCGGTGAGCGCATGACGATGCGAAGCCTCGTGAGAGTGGACGGCAAAACTTATCGCATGATGGGTAATGAGCCTTCCATGGTGACTCCCGCGCAGCAACTAGGCTTGCGTGTTTTCCCCACACGAACCGTTTATGAATTTGAGGCCGGCGGCATCCACATCACGCTCACGTTTCTTACCCCCGACCTTCCGCAGGATATTGATGCATTGGCTCGCCCTGTCACTTACCTCACCTGGGAAGTGCATTCAACGGATAGCAAGCGTCACCAGGTTGCAATCTATTACGACAATACAGCCGAGTTGGTGGTGAACACTCCGGACGAAAAAGTAGTATGGGGCGCGGCCAGCACGGCAGATCTGAGCGTTCTGAGGATGGGAACGGCCGACCAGCCAATCCTGAAGCAGGCTGGAGATCGCGTCCGCATCGACTGGGGTTATCTTTACGTTGCCGCGCCGCAGAGCGAGTCGGCTCAGAACGTGGCGCTCGACGAAAGAGCCGCCATTCAGGCTTTTACCTCAACGGGCAGCCTGCCGGCTGCGAGCGACACGCGCATGCCGCGCGCCGCAAACGACCACTGGCCTGTAATCGCCTTTGCGTTCAATCTTGGCAACGTTGGAGGCTCCGCGGTCTCACGTCACCTCATTCTGGCCTACGATGAAATCTACCCGATCGAATATTTCCATACCCGCTTGCGTCCCTACTGGCAACACAAAGACGCGACCATCAGCGATCTCCTGGAAAGCGCGAAGCATGACTACAACTCTTTGAGCGCGCGCAGCAAATCCTTTGACCAAAAACTGATGGCAGACCTCACGCGAACTGGCGGCGAGCAATACGCGGAGGTCGCAGCCCTCGCCTATCGCCAGGCTTTCGCCGCCAATAAGCTGGCCCTGGGACCGGATAATGAACCGCTGATGTTCCTGAAAGAAATCTCCAGTTGCGGCTGCGCTCAGACGGCCGACGTCATCTATCCTGAAGCGCCGATCCAGCTCTTGCTGAATCCCAAGCTCCTGGAATATTCGCTCATCCCCCTGCTCGATTACGCCCGGTCGAACCGATGGCCTTATCCCTACGCCCCGCACGATCTCGGAACTTATCCCATCGATAATGCCCGCGCGCCTTCAAAAATGGAGAGCATGCCGGTGGAAGAATCCGGAAACATGCTTCTGATGATCGCGGCCATTGCGAAAGCGGAAGGGAATGCTTCCTTTGCGAATCGATATTGGCCGCTGCTTTCAAAGTGGGCGGACTACCTCAAAGCCAACGGCCTCGATCCCGGCAATCAGCTTTGCACCGATGATTTCACCGGGCCGCTCGCGCACAATGCCAATCTCTCTCTGAAAGCCATTGAGGCGCTCGGTTCCTATGCGATGCTGGCCGAGATGCTGGGCAAAAAACATACTGCGGAAACGTATCGCAAAACTGCCGAAGATTATGCGCGGAAATGGATGCGCATGGCTGCCGATCGCGACCACACGCGCCTCGCCTTTGATCGCCCTCACACCTGG
>DATGKJ010000091.1:0-11404 GCA_035294685.1 Terriglobia bacterium
GATGAAGAAGGCCGCCAGCCAGGCGACACTCTGTAAGACCCGCGAACTGGTGAATTCGCCCATCTTCTTTCGATTGCCAGTAAACTGCACCAGAGGGAACACGGCAAAAGGAAGCTGCAAGCACAGAACGACCTGACTCAGAATCAGCAACTTCGCCGTGCCCTGGCTGCCGTAAAGAGCCACGACCACGATGGCCGGAACAATGGCCAGCAATCGCGTGAGCAGCCGCCGTAGCCAGGGCGCCAGGCGAATGTTTAAAAATCCTTCCATCACCACCTGGCCGGCAAGTGTGCCAGTCAGCGTGGAATTCTGACCCGAACAGAGCAAAGCCAGCGCGAATAAAAGGCTTGCTGCCGGAACGCCCAGCAAGGGAGCCAGAGTGTGATAAGCGTCCTGAATTTCCGCCATGTGATTCAGCCCATGTCGATGAAACGCTGCCGCGGCCATAATCAGGATCGCGGCATTGATGAGAAAGGCAAAATTCAGGGCGACGAAACAATCCAGGAAGTTATAGCGGATCGCGGTTCGCACACCTTCCGGAGTTCGCTCGATGGCGCGCGTCTGCACTAACGAGGAATGGAGATACAAATTGTGCGGCATCACCGTGGCGCCCAGGATGCTGATCGAGATGTAGAGCATCTCCCGATTGGAGAAGATTTCAGGAGTGGGCAGGAACCCTCGGGCAATCCCTATGAAATCCGGCTTCACTACAATGATCTCCACCAGATAACAAATACCAATGGTGCCGATCAACGCCAGAACCACAGCCTCGAGATAACGAAAGCCACGATGCTGCAAATAGAGAATCGCCAGGACGTCCAACGCCGTGAGGCAGACACCCAGCAGAAGCGGAATGTGAAAGAGCAGGTTCAGCGCAATCGCCGAGCCGATCACTTCCGCTAAGTCACATGCTGCAATCGCCACCTCCGCAAACACCCAGAGGATAATGCCGGTCCGCCGCGAATAGGCGCCCCGGCACGCCTGCGCGAGGTCCTGTTGCGCCACAATACCGAGCCGCGCTGCAAGCGTCTGAAGCAACACAGCCAGGGCGTTCGAGAGAAGCAGGATAAAGATGAGACGGTAGGCAAATCGGGATCCGCCGGCAATGTCGGTGGCCCAGTTGCCCGGGTCCATATAGCCGACAGCCACCAGGAACCCTGGGCCTGAAAACGCCAGGACCTTCCGCCAGAAGCCCGCGCCGCTTGGCACTGGAATTGAGCGATGGACTTCCGGCAAGGAAGGCGCGCTTGCTTCATCCACCGAACTCGAACGGATAAGATTCATGAACACGCTCTACAGGGGATTACAAATTATAGTGACACTATTTGCTGTAGAGGCGCTGTCCTCAGCGCCGAAACACGCCGGTGGGGACACCGGCGCTACAGAAGAAGTCGTCACTATAATTTGTAATCCTCAATATGCTGATTATTCTTCATCAAGAGGGCCAAAGCGCCGCAAGCCGGGATTAACTACAAGCGCCGGGCGAACGGACGCGCCGCTTGTCTTATCCAAAATCGCTTGTCTGGGGATCATCGAACACCCGACGCAGACGGTTTTCCAGGATTTTATCCGGAGTGAAGTTGGCGATCTTCAACTCATCCGCCGAAGCGTCCTGAAGCGCTGCCTTCGGGACAAGGCCCACAATTTCGCTCTCCAAAATGTCGATTCCCAGTGCATCAGCTTCGCGGCAAACGGCCTCAAAAACCGCTCGAAGGGGCGTAATTTCATAATCGGTCAAATTCATGGAGACCTGCGCCAGATTCCTTGAGGCCAGCGGCAAGCCGAGCGCCTTGACACACCGAAGCCCGCCATTCGCAGCTCGAATCCTGCGAGCGATTGCCTTGGCGACGGAGACATCTGAAGTATTCAAATTAATATTGTAGGCGATCAGGAATTTCCGCGCTCCGACGGCTGTGGCTCCCGCCGTGGGGTGCAATTGCGCTTCACCAAAGTCCGGACGGCGCTCCGCCTGGGTTCGGACCTCCTCGCGCAGACTTTCAAATCCCCCGCGCCGGATATCCTCAAGATTCTGCCGCTTCGAGCGGCCTGCCGCCGCGCCATAGAGATAAGTGGGAATTCCGTACCGAACCCAGGCCTGTTCAGCAACCCACCGGGCGATCTGAACACAAGTTTCAAGCTTGGCCGCCTGAAGCGGGACGAAAGGCACAACGTCTGTCGCGCCGATGCGCGGATGGACGCCATGATGTTGATTAAGGTTGATGAGTTGGGCGGCTTTCCCGATGGCGCGCAAAGCGGCTTCTCCTACGGTTGTTTCGGTTCCGACGAAAGTAATGACAGACCGGTTGTGATCCGGGTCTATCGATTGATCCAGGCAAAGGACTTCCGGCCCTTCGAGGATCGATTCCAGGATCGCCTGGACCTTTCCTGCGTCGCGGCCTTCGCTGAAATTAGGCACGCATTCAATAAATGGACGTAAGTTCATCAGGTGAATTCAGCCTCCGCATGGGCTTACCTGCGCGCGCGAGGCGGCCTGTGGCCGTCAGCATCGAAGGGTCAGAATCAGGCTGAGGCGCTTTTTCGATACTGGTTAAGACACTCTTCCGAACAAAAATGGAGGAGCTTCCCGTGCCATTCCAGGCGATGTGACAATTCGGTGGAAACAAACATTCCACAAACCGGGTCTCGCGCTGTTTCGCCGCGCACCGTTTCTCTTTCGCCCTGCGGTCGGGAGGCAGGATCAGATGGTGAGGAACGAGTTGCTGCGGAGCCAAACAGCCCGCGAAGGACGCTCCAAAGCATGCGCGCGACCACAATGACGAGGATGAGATCGAAGACGATATCGATTAGACGGGCCATCTATTCAATGTGACGAGCCGGGAGTTCTCAAAGATGCCTGTGTGCTAAGGAGAAGTTGCATTGCCGGAGGGCGCTGCATTTGCCTCATCCAAACTTTGCTTCAGGCGGTCGAGGTTGGGGTAATTGGGATTGATCTTCTCCAGGCGTTGCCAGGCCTTTCGCGCGGCGGCAACATCGTGCGTTCCCTCCAGGTTGACCACAATCAGGTTGAATAAGGTGGGCTCGTGATGGGGATCAACCTGAAGCGCTTGTTGTAACTCCTTCAAAGCCTCGCGCGCATTCCCAAGATTAAAATAGCAGGTCGCCATGTCCGTGCGGGCGTCAATATTGCGAGGATCAAGCTGCAATGCCTGTTGATACCACCCAATAGCCTCGGCAAACTGGCGCCGGTCATAGAGGAAGTTTGCCAGCTTCAGGCGCGGCTCAGGGTCAGAAGGGTTGTGCGCGGCGGCATCCTTGAAGAACTGAATAATCTCGGCATCATTAAGGGGAGGATGACCCTTGGGCAGCCCCGACAACTCATCCGATGCGCCATCCGGGTTGGCAGCCTCGGTGGAAGACGATTGTGAGGCCATCGTGGCTGTGATCTGTTCTCGCAGGGTCGCGCTTCTTCGCGCGCTGAAAACAAACCCCGCCAGAAAGCCAATTCCCAGAAAGACAATTGCCGTGATAAGTGTCTCTTTTTTCACTGAACTGCCTTGCGCATCGAACCGTAAAGAAAGTGTATCGGACGCTGATAAGGAACGTCAAGAAACGAGCCCTCGCGGCGGGCGTCAAACAACAAGCGCGAGGGATTAATCTGATGGAACGCCGATGTCCAGCCGTTCAAACCATTCTCTGGCTGGCAACTGTCCGTTTTCGGACACTCGAATTCCACAAGCGGACACTTTAGACAGCTTCTCGGAGGCTATATTATCCATCAAGTTGCTTATAATGAACAACTTGCTTGAAACAAAAGTTCTGGCAACTCCTTTGCCCTTATAAGACCGGAAGAACAGGAGATTTATATGGATATTCCGCGCAAAGATGCAGCCCGTAAAAGACGCATTCGGCTGACAATCTACTCCGTCATCGGTGTGATTGTCGTAGTCGCAGTCACCTTAGGTCTTTCGCGGCTAAAACCTGCGCCGCCTGGCGTAGATCGCTCCACCGTCTGGATCGATACGGTCAAGCAGGGCGCTATGGACGTCCAGGTGCGTGGCCTCGGGACGCTGGCGCCGGAACAAATCCAATGGATACCTGCCATTACGGAAGGCCGTGTGGTCCGCCGCTTTCTTTTGCCCGGCGTGGCCGTCAAACCCGATACGGTGCTGCTCGAGCTCAGCAATCCACAGCTCCAGCAGGAAACGTTAAATGCGCAATGGCAGCTCAAGGCGGCGGAGGCTAATTACAACAACCTTAAGGCGCAATTGCAAAAGCAGTATCTCGACCAGCAATCAGCGGTCACCAATCTCGAAGCGCAGTATCGACAGGCCAAGTTGCAGGCAGACGTGGACCAGGTGCTGGCCGCCAAGGGCATTGATTCCAAACTGAAATCGGAGCTTTCAGCGGTAAACGCCAAGGACTTATCCGAACGCGAGCAGATTGCCGAAAAGCAACTCAAGATGATCCAGGACTCCATCCGAACGCAACTCGCGGCCTCCGAGGCGCAGGTGGAGCAGGACCGCGCTCTCTATGAACTTAAGCAGAGCCAGATGAACGCCTTGATGGTGCGGGCAGGATACAACGGCGTGCTGCAGGAAGTTTCGGTGGAAGTGGGGCAGCAGGTGCAGCCGGGAACTACGCTGGCCAAAGTTGTGGACCCCTCCAAGCTCAAGGCTCAGCTTCAAATCGCTGAGACTCAGGCCAAGGACATTCAGATTGGCCAGAGCGCTTCGATTGATACCCACAACGGCATCATCCCGGGCCGCGTCACCCGCATTGATCCATCCGTGGTGAATGGAACCGTGACAGTCGATGTGGCGCTTGAAGGCAAACTGCCCGAGGGCGCGCGACCCGACCTGAGCGTGGACGGCACGGTTGAGATCACCCATCTCAGCGATGTGACTTATGTGGGCCGACCCGCCTTCGGCCAGGCCCACTCGACCATCAGCCTCTTCAAACTGGTCGATGGCGGAAGAGAAGCCATCCGCTGCCAGGTGAAAGTGGGCGAGGCCTCCGTCAACGAAGTCCAAATTCTTCAGGGGTTGCAACCGGGCGACCAGGTGATCCTTTCCGATATGTCGCGCTGGGATAGTTTTGATCGCATCAGGCTGGAGTGATGAATGATGAAGCAAAACCGTTGGAACGAGCTTTTCAGCATTCATAATTCATCGTTCATCATTTGAACAGAGTTTGATTTGAGCACCTTAATTCAGGACCTGAAATTTGGCTGGCGGCAACTGGCAAAGCGACCTGGCTTCGCTGCCATTGCCGTTCTGACGCTGGCGCTCGGCATTGGCGCGAATACGGCGATCTTTTCAATGATCAACGGCATTCTTTTGCGCGCATTGCCTTACCACGAGCCGCAACAGCTTTATGTGATCAATGAAGTAGTGCCGCAATGGAGCCCGTGGAACCCCTCGCTCCCGGTGACTGGCGGAAATTTCATGGAGTGGCGCCACGATTGTCATGCATTTTCGGGCATTGCGGCTCTTGAAGCTTTCAGCGCAACTTTGACGGGCTACGGCGAGCCCCGCCAACTTCATGCTATGCGCGCCTCAGCCAATCTGTTTTCGATGCTGGGCATCCGACCGCAACTGGGCCGGTTATTTCTGAATGAAGAAGACCAGCATGGACGCGATCATGAAGTGATTCTGACGCACGAACTCTGGCGGGACACCTTTCATTCGAATCCGGCGGTCCTCGGCAGAGCTATCGATCTCAATGGCACGTCTTACACCGTTGTGGGCATTCTTCCGACGAGCTTCAGGTTTCCCAGGGTTCTTCACCAAACCCCACAGCTTTTCAAACCTCTTGGATTAAACGGTGGAGAGCTTGAAGCCGGCCTTTCCATGCACAACTTCACCGTCATTGCGCGGTTAAAGGCTGGCATCAGCCCGCAGCAAGCTCTGGCGCAGCTTAACGTGATCGAAGCCCAAATTGCGAAGAGAACGACGGGAGGCCGGTTTGGCCTTTATGCGACGCTGACGCCTTTAAAGACGGTGATTATCGGCCCCGTCGAGCAGGCATTGTGGACACTGCTGGTGGCGGCGGCCGTGATTCTGCTGATTATCTGCGTGAATCTTGCCAACCTGATGTTGGTAAGGAACGCAGGCCGCGCACATGAATTCGCGATGCGCGCCACGCTTGGAGGAACGCCCCAGCGGCTGGCGCGCCAATTGCTAACGGAAGCCGCGATTCTGGCCGCTGCCGGCGGAGGGCTTGGGTTGCTTTTTGCTGGCTGGGGACTTGAATTTCTGGTGAAAAACGCGCCGGTTGGCATTCCGCGTGTGGACCAGATCCAGATAGACGCGCGCGTGCTGTGGTTCACGCTGGCGATCTCAATCGTCGCCACGTTGCTTTTCGCGCTGCTGCCAGCGCTGCGTCTTGCGCGGGTGGCGCCGGTTGAGGCGCTGAAATCCGCCGGACCCACATTAAGCGCAGGAAAATCAAGCGCCCGGCTGCGCAGCGGGTTGGTGATTGGCGAGATTGCGCTTTGCGGCGTGCTCCTGGTGGGCGCTCTGTTGCTGGTCGAGAGCCTTATGCGCGTGGTCAAAGCGAATAGCTGGATGGAAGAACAGCGCGTGCTCGCTATAGATCTGAGTGCGCCGCCGAACAAATCTGGGTGGAAAGCTCAAAACGTCGCTCAGCGCGCCCAGTTTTTCTCCAGCATTCTCTCGAAGGTAAAAGCGCTACCGGGGATACAGGCTGCCGGTTTCACCAGCAGACTGCCGCTGGAAGGAGGTGATTGGGGTGACGGCGTTGAGTTCCGGGAGGCGCCGCAACCGGAAACAGAACGAGCGCTCGGTGACTTCCGATTCGTCAGTCCCGGGTACTTCAACGCCATTGGGATGCCGCTTGTCAAAGGACGATTTTTCACCGAGAGCGATCATGGTGAACAAGTGGCTCTTATTTCGGAAAGCGTGGCGCAAAGGGTGGCGCATGGCCGCAATCCCCTTGGGATGCACGTGCACGCAAGCGGTTCTGGTGAAGGTTGGCTTCGAGTGATTGGGATTGTCGGCGACGCTCGTACGGCGCCGGACCAACCAGCCATTCTCACTGTCTATGAGCCGATTTGGCTGTTCAGCGAGCCTGAAGAAACGCTCGTCGTGCGCACGGCCATGGACCCGCGCGCGGCAACAGCCGCCATTCGTCGCGCAATTTGGAGCGCGGATCCGGAAATCGCGATCCCGCGTGAAGAGACTTTAAAAACCATCGTTCAGACTACCATTGCGCCCCGCCGCTACGAAACTTCGCTGGGCGCGCTATTTGCTCTGGTTGCTGTGCTGCTCGCCGCGCTCGGTCTTTACGGCGTGATCTCCTATTCTGTCAGCCAGCGAACGCATGAAATTGGCATTCGCGTAGCCTTGGGCGCGCAGCGCCGCGACGTGCTGAGGCTTGTTGTGGGGCAGGGATTGCGATTGGCGCTGATTGGCGTGGCTGCGGGACTTGTCGCCGCTTTCGGGCTAACCCGGTTCCTCGAAAGCATGCTCTTTGGCGTGCGGCCTAACGATGCGGGAACTTTTGCTGTGGTCGCAATCGTATTACTAGCTGTGGCCTTTCTGGCGACCTATATTCCCGCGCGCCGGGCGACGAAAGTGGACCCGATGGTGGCGCTGCGGTATGAATAATTGATGATTTTCGATTGATGATTGCCGATTGATAAATTCTGAATTGTGAATGCTGAATGATGAAGCAGACTGAGCCAACTTTTCGTCAATCATCATTCAGAATTCATCATTCATCATTTGTACGGAGGCGGGCGTGAGCAGCTTGATCCAAGACCTCAAATTCGGTCTGCGCATGCTGGCGAAGCATCCCGGCTTCACCGCCATTGCCGTCATTACGCTCGCGCTGGGGATTGGTGCGACCACGGCAATGTTCAGCGTGGTCAACGGCGTGCTCCTGAAGCCGCTGCCTTATCCCGACCCGAATCGCGTGATGTTCCTTTACGGAACCACGCCCAAGTATTCGGTGAGCTCCGTCTCCTACCTCGATTTTCTTGACTGGCAGCGCATGAACCGCTCGTTTACTGATCTTGCGGGTTGCCTCTGGCGGAATTTCAACCTTTCGGTACCATCCGGCGCGGAAGTCGTCTCGGCGGTGATGGTTTCGGCAGGTTTTTTCAAGGTTCTCGGCGTCCCGCCAATGCTCGGCCGCGGATTTTCTGCCGCGGATAATCACCTGGGCTCCGCGCCCACTGTGATCCTGAGCTACAACTTCTGGCAAAAGCATTTCGGCGGAAAGTCGTCCATCGTTGGCAAATCCATCACCATGGGCAGCCAGAGTTACAGCGTTATCGGCGTTCTCCCCAAAACTTTCTGGTTTTTCAATCAGAGTCACAATGACGTTTTCGTTCCCATCGGCATCTACGATCGCGAATGGATACACTACCGGCAAGATCACCCAGGATTGTTTGTGATCGGGCGACTCAAGCCGGGGGTCACGGCCGGCCAAGCGCAGGCGGATATGACGGCGGTTGCCGAGCGGCTAGCGCAGCAATATCCCAAGGATGATGCCGGATATGGGATCAAAATGTCGTCCGTTTTGGCTTGGAGCGTCGGGAACATACGCGGGACGTTGTGGCTGCTGCTAGGCGCGGTGTGCTTTGTGCTGCTCATCGCCTGCGTGAATGTGGCGAACCTACTGCTCAGCCGCGCCGCCGGGAGGCAACGGGAGATGGCAATTCGCGCCGCGCTTGGAGCCGGCACGCGGCGTGTGCTGCGGCAGCTTCTTACGGAGAGCATTTTGCTGGGTCTTTTAGGCGGCGGCCTGGGCGTGTTGATTGCCTCGGTGGGAACGAAATTGCTGCTGGCCTATGTTCCGGGCGATTTGCCGCGCTCGCAAAATGTGGGCCTCGATCTCCACGTGCTTCTGTTTGTTGTTGCGATCTCGGTGGTCACCGGAATCGTTTTCGGCCTTGCTCCGGCCCTGCAATCGGCTAAGCCCGACCTGCAGGATGCCCTTAAGGAAGGCAGCCGCGGCTCAACGGGCGGGCAGCACCGCCTGCAGCATGGATTGGTGATCGCGGAGATGGGGCTGGCGCTGGTGCTGTTGCTTGGCGCCGGGCTGACACTCAAAAGCATTTGGTATCTCAATTCGGTAAACCTCGGCTTCAATCCCAATCACGCCCTCAGTTTCGATGTTTCCTTGCCTCCTGCCCGCTATCAGGACGCGAACAACAACCGCACTTTTTACAAGAACTTGCTGACTAAGCTTCGCGCTCTGCCCGGCGTCAAGGCAGCCGGCGCAACGGCTCTCATGCCCTTGAGCGGCGGCGACAACGAATGGGATTTCTACGTCGAAGGACGGCCGAAACCGCAGACGCAAAATATGCCGTCGGCAATGATCTATCTCACCACTCCGGGCTATCGGCGCGCTATGGGCATCAGCCTCCTGCGCGGGCGCTTTTTCACGGACCAGGATAACCTCAGCTCCCAGCCTGTGGTTGTCATTGACGACGTCTTTGCCCGGACCATGTTTCCAAACCAGAATCCGATCGGCCAGCACATTATTCTTCCCTCTCCAGGGCTCGACGCGCCGCGGGAAATCGTCGGCGTGGTCGACCACATCAAGCATTTTGGCCCTGCCGGAATGAAAGATTGGAAAGTTCAGAACGATCTTTATATGCCCACAGCCCAGATTCCGGATCAGCTTTACAAGAGTGGAGGGGTGCTGAACCTGACGCTGGTGGTGCGCACGTCAGTTGACCCGCGAGCTATGACGGCTGCCGTCACGCGCACAGTCCACTCGATTGATAATGGTGTCGCGGTAAACGCAGTCCAAACCGTCAGTGAGATGGAGCACACATCGCTGGCCGCACAGCGCTTTACGTTTATCCTGATGGCAATTTTTGCCGCGCTGGCCCTGGTGCTGGCTTCGATTGGAATCTACGGTGTGATTTCCTATTCCGTGGCGCAGCGTACGCATGAGATTGGTATCCGCATGGCCATGGGCGCCCAGAAGCGGGACGTTTTGCGGCTTGTCGTGGGGCAGGGAATGACGCTCGCCTTGATTGGAGTTGGCGCTGGAATCATTGCCGCGCTGGGCCTGACGCGCCTCATGGCCGGTGTGCTTTACGGCGTGCGGCCTACCGATGCGGGAACATTTGCCGTGGTCGCGCTCGTATTAATAGGAGTGGCATTTTTGGCGACATATATTCCCGCCCGCCGGGCAACGAAAGTGGACCCGATGGAGGCGCTGAGGTATGAATAATTGATGATTTTCGATTGATGATTGCCGATTGATAAATTCTGAATTGTGAATGCTGAATGATGAGGCAGACTAAGCCAACTTTTCGTCAATCATCATTCAGAATTCATGATTCATCATTTGTACGGAGGTGGACGTGAGCAGCTTGATCCAAGACCTCAAATTCGGTCTGCGCATGCTGGCAAAGCATCCCGGTTTTACCGCCATTGCCGTCATCACGCTTGCTTTGGGCATTGGCGCAACCACAGCCATGTTCAGTGTGGTGAACGGAGTGCTGCTCGCGCCGCTGCCGTATCCGAACCCCAGCAGGGTGATGATCCTCTTTGAGACCTCCCCCGACTTCAATGAGAGTTCTGTTTCGTACCCAAACTTTCTCGACTGGCAGCGCGAAAACCGATCCTTCAGCGACCTGGCGGCTTACCGGAATGCTAGCTTTAACTTTGCCGCCCCGGGTGGCGCCGAGCGCGCTTCCGCCCGAATGGTTTCAGATAGCTTTTTCAAAGTGCTCGGCGTTTCCCCGGCGCTTGGCCGTGGATTCACTGCCCAGGATAACCGCTTCGGCGCGGCCCCCACCGTCATTCTGAGTTACAACTTCTGGCAGCGGCAGTTTGGCGGCAAACTCAGCGTCCTTGGCAGGACCATCACCATGAATGACCAGAACTACACCATTATCGGCGTGCTGCCCAGAGACTTCTGGTTTCTTGACCGCCGGGACGTCTACGTCCCCATTGGCATTTACCACAGGTTATGGAGTCAAAATCGTCAGAGTCGTTCCAATACGCGTGTCGTGGGGCGACTGAAGCCAGGCGTCACGCTGGGCCAGGCGCAAGCGGAAATGACCGGCATCGCCGAGCGGCTCCGGCAGGAGTATCCCAAGGACAATGCCGGCATCGGCATCGGAGTGAAGCCGATCGGGAGTTATATCGTGGAAAATGTGCGCGGCACGCTACGGCTGTTGCTGGGCGCAGTGTGTTTCGTGCTGCTCATCGCGTGCGTCAACGTGGCCAATCTGCTGCTCAGTCGCGCTGCCACGCGGGAGAAGGAGTTGGCCATTCGCGCCGCGCTCGGAGCAAGCTGGCGGCGGGTCGCGCGGCAACTTCTGACGGAAAGCGTTTTGCTGGCGCTTTTCGGCGGCGGTCTTGGAATCCTGCTGGCCTTTGCGGGAACAAAGTTGCTGCTGGCGTATGTCCCAGGCGAACTGCCGCGCTCGCAGAACGTGGGGCTTGACCTCCGC
>DATGKJ010000092.1:0-11868 GCA_035294685.1 Terriglobia bacterium
GTTCTTCCGTGGAACGAACGTTATACAGAAGAGCACGTCGATTACATTGCGGATTCGATCCGCCAAGCCATTCATCAACTGAGGGGGTAAACGAGAATGAAACAAAAGTTAAAGTTTGGACTGGTGGGGGCGGGCGGAATCGCCCAGGCTTACGCCCAGGCCTTTGAGAACTGCGAGTCCGGCGAGTTGGTCGCCATCGCCGATATCCGTCCCGAGGCGGCCCGGGCGCTGGGGGAGCGGACAGGCGCCCGAAGCTATGACTCCTACCAGAATATGTCAGAGGCTGAGAAGCTGGATGCGGTAATCGTTTGCACTCCTCCAGCCTCTCATCCGGAAGTTTGCCTGCACTTCATCGAGCGTAAATTAAATGTGCTTTGCGAGAAGCCCTTTTGCATTGACTCCAAAAGCGCGCGGATGATGATCGAGGCCGCCAGAAAATCAAATGTGCTTCTGACCATGGCTTCGAAATTCCGGTACGCCGAGGATGTGGTGCGGGCGAAGTCCATCATTCTCTCGGGAATTCTGGGTGAAATTGTTCTTTTTGAGAATGCTTTCACCGCTCGCGTGGACATGTCTTCGCGCTGGAATTCCGATTATCGCGTGAGCGGAGGCGGCGTGTTAATTGATAATGGCACGCACTCCGTGGACATCATGCGATATTTTCTGGGGCCGCTGGCCGAAGTGCGGGCGGTGGAAGGCAAGCGGAATCAGGGCTTGCCCGTAGAAGAAACCGTTCGTCTGTTTGTCCGAAGCGTGGGCGGCGTGATGGGAAGCATCGATCTTTCGTGGAGCATCGATAAGGAACTCGAAAGCTACATCAATATTTACGGATCGCACGGAACGGTCGTTGTGGGCTGGAAACAATCGAAGTATCGGCAATCTTCGAGCCGGGACTGGGTGGTTTTCGGAAACGGATATAACAAGGTTCAGGCTTTCCGCAGCCAGATTGAGAACTTCTCCAAAGCGATCCGGCGGGAAGAGATGCTCCGAATCACGGCAGAGGACGCGCTCGCTTCCGTGGAGGCCATTGAAGCGGCTTACGCTGAGCTTCATCAAAACCATTGGACAGCGGTTGCCAACGAAATGGTCAGCCTGAATCCTGCCGTGGAGTCCTATCAACTGGTTGGAGCGAGCGTATGAGCGTGATAATCCATCCAACCGCCCTGATCGAGGAAAACGTCAAAATTGGCGCAGGCAGTTCCATTTGGGACAATGTCCACATCCGGCGCTCAGCCTCGATTGGGGAGGAGTGCATTATCGGCGAGAAAAGTTACATCGCCTATGACGTCAAGATCGGCAACCGGGTGAAGATCAACGCCTTTGTCTATATTTGCGCGGCGGTCACCATTGAAGACGGGGTGATGATCAGCGCTGGAACGATCTTTACGAACGACCGGTTTCCCAGGGCGACAACCAGCGATCTGAAGCGGCTGCGATCTTCAGCGCCTGACGAGCACACGCTTCCGACTTTAGTGCGCGAGGGCGCGACAATCGGGGCGGGCGCAACGATTGGCAATGACCTGGTCATCGGGCGTTTTGCCATGGTGGGTATGGGATCGTTGGTCACCAAGAGCATCCCGGATTTTCATCTGGCCATTGGGCATCCGGCGAAATCGGTAGGAATTGTTTGCCGTTGCGGGTTTCCGATGCTCCGCTTTTCGGAGGTTTCGATTGATATGGAGCAGGAAGTGCGCTGCGGCGCCTGCGGCCTGCGCTATGAGCTCCGAAATCGCTCGGTGGTGGAAATTGAGCTTCCTTCATCGCCAGCCCCGTTGGATGGCGGGCGCTCTGATGTGGAACGATCGGCTGGATATTGATGACTGATTCGAGTCGCGTGTCGGTAGCCTCCGCTCAAGCGTAGGGCATTGTCTGCTGCGCAAAGTCTCGTGGTAGAGCTTCCCGATGTGACGATGCCTACTCAGGAATATTCGGAGACGGCTTGGACCGTGCCGTGAGAGAAGTCCAAGCAGGCGTGGTTTTAGTCACTAAGGCTCTTTAGCGGCTGGAACCTCTGCTTCCCCTCCTTCCTCCGGCATGGTCCAAGCCGTCTCCCGGTAAATTCCAAAACGAAGCTCAATCACGAGCGAGCAAAGGCTAGCAAAACAAAAACAAGGTTCATCTATGCCATCGATTTCAAAGTTACAAGAAGCCCCGGTGATGCTCGAAACGAAGGTTCCTTCGAAACCACGGGCAGGTCTGAGGGTTGGTCTTGCGGAAGTCGCTCTGTTAGGCTCCATCGTTTTTGCCGCCTCAGGCCATCTTCTGATCAAAGAGGGTCTGAATGTGGCTGCATCGGCCACGATGCACGAGGGAATCTGGTTGCGGCTTCTGGCGTATCTGGGCCAGCCGTCCGTGTTTCTAGGTCTTTGTGTGTACGGGATAGGCACGCTGGCCTGGATCTTTGCGGTGTCGAAACGCGAAATCAGTTATCTCTTCCCGTTGACTGCGCTGAACTATGTTGTCGTGGCGCTGGGTGGTCGCCTGCTGTTTGACGAGTCCATTCCGCTGAAGCGCTGGGCCGGCATTCTGGTGGTGGTCTGCGGAGTGGTTTTGATGAACCGGTCGTCAGAAGGGGGGACGGAATGAATTCCATGGCGGCCTTATGGGCAAGCATTGCAATTGGCGGAATCGCGCAGATTTTACTCAAGCGAGGAGTCAGCGGAAGAATCTATTTTTCCAGGCTCCCCTCGTTTGCATGGTGGGCGGGATTGCTGCGGTCTGGCTGGCTTTGGGCGTGGGGAATATCGTTTGTCATTGCAACCGGTTTATGGCTGGTTGCGCTCTCGCGCATTGAGATTTCATATGCTTTTCCTCTGCTCAGTTCGAGTTACGTTCTGGTCGCCGTGCTTTCAAAATGGCTTCTGAATGAATCGGTGTCAGCCTCTCGCTGGCTGGCGATGGTGGTGATTTGCGCCGGCGTCATTCTGATTGCCGTCGCCTGAACGAGAAAAAGGGATCGTAAAACATCGGCTTATGAATGAAAGACATCACAACTCGTGCGATTTGCGCGTAGGCATTCTGGGCGGGGGCATCACGGGCCTGACGGCGGCTTTTTATTTGCTTAAGGCTGGGGTGCAGGTCACTGTCATCGAAGGACGGCAACAGCCGGGTGGGCTCTCGACTTCCTATGATTTCGGCCCTTTCCGTTGGGATCGATTCTATCATTGCATTCTGACGTCCGATAAGAGTTTGCTCACACTTCTCGAGGATTTGGGCCTCTCCGAAGAAATCCGTTGGACGGAGACGAAAGTCGGTTTCTTTGCGGATGATCGACTTTATTCGATGAGCAGCACCCGGGACTTTTTGAGATTTCCGCCTCTATCGTTGTGGCAAAAGTTTAGATTGGGCCTGGGGATTCTGTACGCCTCACGCATCCGCAATGCGCGAAAGCTCGAAAGCATGCCGGTCGCTGAATGGTTGATTCGAGTTTTTGGAGAGGATAATTACCGGAAAATGTGGGGACCCTTGCTGAAGGCCAAGCTGGGCGCCTGCCGGGAAGAGGCCTCAGCGGCTTTTATCTGGGCTACCATCTTTCGACTCTTCTCAACGCGCGACCGCAAGGCTGGAAACAAGGAACGCCTGGGCTATGTGCAGGGAGGCTATCAAAAGGCGCTTTCCGTCTTGACGGAACGAATCGTCGAGATGGGAGGCAAGATTCTGACCGGAGTTCCGGTTGAGAAAGTCTGCGCTCTGCCGGGCGGCGAAGTGGAATGCGCAATGGCGAGCCAGAAAATCAGATTTGACAGCGTGATTTCCACCATCCCCAGCGGTCCTTTTTCGTCCATCGTTGCGGGCTTGCCGGAAGAATACGGGGAAAACCTCAGGAGGGTAAAGTATTTGGGAGTTGTCTGTCTTGCCCTGGTGCTTAAGCGCAGGCTATCGCCTTATTATGTGACGAATCTTACGGATGAAAGCTTGCCGTTTACCGGCATCATTGAAATGACCAACTTAATTTCGCTCGATGAGACTCGTGGCTATCACCTGGTCTACCTTCCCAAATACACGGCTCCGAATGATCCTCTTTTCGCCTCGGATGATGAACATATCTGGAACCTGTTTCGCGCAGGTCTTCGGAAGGTGTTTCCCGACTTGAAAGACTGCGAAATTGAAAGGCGCTTTGTCTTTCGAGAGCGATGGGTGCAACCCTTGCCCGTGCTCCATTACTCATACTTGGCCCCTTCCATGGAGACCGGCGTGAAGGGAGTCTTGCTTGCCAACACCACTCAAATTATCAACTCAACCCTGAATAACAATGAAATGGTTCGCATTGGCCGTCAGGCGGCGGATCGGGTGCTTGCCCGCGTGAAAAGAGCGGAGCAGGATTCGCCTTTGAGCGCGAATGCTCTTCAACCTGTAACGGAAGCGGCGCAAATCCCAACGATATCGGCAGCAGGAAGCTGAAATAAGCGGCTTTAATTTTCAAATTTAAGACGCACACCAAGCATGCATCTTTCTATAGATCAACCGAATGGATTTTGTGTTGGGACAGAGCCTGCGGCGCTTAAACCCATGGCCCATGTTATCAGCGTTGATGTGGAGGACTATTATCAGGTCGAGGCGTTTTCGGATACGATTGACCGCAAGTCATGGGATAACTGGCCTTCCAGAGTCGTAGCCAATACGTACCGGGCTTTAGACCTGCTCGACCGATATTCCACCAAGGCTACGTTCTTCTTTGTCGGGTGGATCGCTCAGCGCTTCCCGTCGCTGGTGCGTGAAGTTGAAGCTCGCGGACACGAACTGGCCTGCCACAGCTATTGGCATAGGCCGGTTTACAGCTTGACGCCCAGCCAGTTCAGGGAGGATACGCGGGAGGCGAAAGACGTGATCGAGCAGGCTGCGGGAGTTCGCATCATCGGCTATCGAGCGCCCACCTGGTCGATTACGAAGAATTGCCTGTGGGCGCTCGATATTTTAGCTGAGGAGGGGTTTGTCTATGATTCAAGCATCTTCCCGATCAAGCACGACTTGTACGGCGATCCTGATGCCCAACGACTCCCATATATTTATGTATCCCGAAGCGGTTTAAAACTTCGGGAATTTCCTCCGGCAACGATTCGCATTGCCGGCTTGAACCTTCCCGGAGCCGGGGGAGGCTATCTGCGCGTGTTTCCGGTCTTCTATACCTTATGGATGTTCCGGCAGGCTGAGAAGAAGCGCCCACACCCTCTCGTGGTCTATTTCCACCCCTGGGAGCTGGATCCCGGCCAACCTCGCATCCGTGAAAAGCTTAAGTCTCGCCTGCGTCATTACACGCATCTGGATTCTATGCAGTCACGCCTGTCATTACTGCTGCAAAGTCGCTCGTTTCTGCCCTTCTGCGAATTATTGCGGATCGAGAAGCAGCAGAAGGAAAAGCAGGAGAACGATCACGCGATACTCTGTCCGCCCTTTGCGGCTGCTTTGCAGTAAGCCACTACAGGAGGATTGCGCCAATCGGATTACAAATCTCAGGTTAGGCCGGAATGCTTTCCATCTTTAGCTGCGAGCCACGCATTCGCTTTTAGTTCCAAACCTCATGTGCGGCATTTTCGGACAAATTAGTCTCTCGCCTCCGGCGGCAGACCATAGCGCTGCGATTCGTCATCGCGGTCCGGACGACTCGGGTTCCTGCACTTTTGCCGTTTCCGGAACGCCTCAATATGTGACGTTGAGTCACCGCCGTCTGGCCGTGATCGATCTCTCGCCGGCGGGTCATCAGCCGATGTCGAACGAGGATTCGACTGTCTGGATCGTCTTTAACGGCGAGATATACAACTTTCAGGAGCTTCGTTCCGATCTCAGAGCGAGCGGCCACATTTTCCATTCGAAAACGGACACCGAAGCGATTATTCATGGCTACGAGGAGTGGGGCGAAGAGGTTGTGAAGCGGCTTCGGGGCATGTTCGCATTCGCCATCTGGGACAGCCGCCATAAGCGCTTGTTTCTTGCCCGTGATGGCGTCGGCAAAAAGCCACTCTTCTACTCTTGCGATGGACGTCGTTTGATCTTTGCCTCTGAAATTAAGGCCATTCTCGAGACTGGCACAGTTCAGGCCAGCTTGGATACGGACGCTCTTCATGACTATTTAACTTATCTTTACTTTCCACCGCCCAAGACGGCATTTCGGGGAATCTCAAAGCTGCCGCCTGCCACCAGCTTATCGATCCAGGTGCTGCCGGATGGTTCGCTGAAGCAGCGAGCTTCGACTTTCTGGGATCCTCTCAAGTCGCCCGGTTCGTCCGCGCGGTTTTCGGAATCGGAAGCTATCGACCGTGTGCGCTCGCTCATCGATGAGGCGGTGCGAATCCGTCTGGTGAGCGATGTCCCTATTGGCGTATTCCTGAGCGGCGGAATCGATTCCAGCACGATCACGGCGTTTGCCTCTCAACGCAGTCAGAGCCCGGTTCAAACGTTCAGCATCAGCTTTCCCGATAGTAAATTTTATGATGAATTGCCGGCTGCGAAGCTGGTGGCCGAAAAGTTTCACACCTGCCACCACGTTCTTCAAGCGGACGCCGACTGTGTGAGGCATCTGACTAAGGTGGTTCGCCATTTCGATGAACCCTTTGGGAATCCCACCGCTGTCCTGGAATCGATCCTGGCGGAACTGATGCGCCAGCACGTGACGGTTGCCTTGTCCGGAGACGGAGGGGACGAAGTCTTTGGAGGCTATGTGCGTTACACCGGCGCGCTGCTGGCCCGGCATTACCGAAAGCTGCCATCCTTCGTAACTAGGAGTCTGGCCCCGCGCCTCTCAGCTTTGATCCGGGAGGACACGAACGGACGTCACGGCTTCAGGCGTCTCCGCGAGTTTGCGGAATATGGATGGCAACCCGAAGAGGAGATGTATTTGCATTGGGTCGGCTATTTTTCTGAGGCTGAAAAACAAACCCTTTATACTCCGTATTTCGCGCGAGAAACGGCGGGTTGCGATTCAGGCACGTTTTTGCGCAGCCTTTTTCGTCGGGGCGCCGAACTTGATCCGACAAACCGGCTGGGGTACGTTGATCTTGCCTCGTTCCTGGCCTGCAATTGCCTCGAATATTCTGACCGGATGTCGATGGCGCATTCGCTCGAAGTCCGCTGTCCGTTTGCGGATCAGAGGCTGATTGAATTTGCGTTTCAGTTGCCTGGATCGATGAAAGTTCGCGGGCTTGAGACCAAGTGGATCGTCAAGCGGGCGATGAAGGGCATTCTTCCAGCGGAAATCCTGCAAAGAAAGAAGATGGGCTTTAACCCTCCGGCCTCCCGGTGGATCAATCGGGAATTGAGGCCGTTGGTGGCTACCCTTCTAGCCTCAAAGGTCGTCGAGCGTCGCGGCATTTTTCGCCCGGATGCCGTAAGCCGATTGATTCAGGATCACATGCAGGGCACACGCGACAATACGTTGAAGATTTGGGCTTTGCTCATGATCGAGCTCTGGCAGCGGCTGTATCTCGACCATGAGTCGGAGTCGGCGCTTTTTGAAGACATCGCGGCGGCCACCTGGAAGAGCAAATCCTCTGGAGAGGCTCGCATTGCAGCCACGCAGGTGGCATGAGATGGATGATTGTCACGCCCGATGTTCGTTTTATCTGTAACGGGATGCCGCATGGAAGGGCGAGGCCCGTGAAAGCCGCTGATTGCTCCGGAGCCGGATGCTCTAAAGTATGATCCTTGCCTATCACGAGATTGAGGCCGAAGAATCAGGCTACCGCTATGGCCTTACTCGGCTCAAATTGAGAGAGCAACTGAAGTACGTCGCAGGTTTCCAAAGGGCGGCCGGAAGAGGCATGCCCGCGCCACTGATCACTTTTGATGATGGGCATCTCTCGGCCTATCAGCACGCGCTTCCGCTGCTTGAAGAGCACGGTCTCAAAGGCGTGTTCTTTATTCTGGCGGGTTGGACGCAGAACCGTCGTGACTATATGACGTGGTCTCAAGTGAGAGAGATTGTCGCATTAGGTCATCGCGTGCAGTCGCACGGTTGGTCGCACCGGTTCCTGACTCACTGCTCTCCATCCGAGCTTGAGAATGAGTTGCTTCGCTCAAAGCAGGCTCTTGAAGAGCATCTGGGCATTTCGGTGGATTCCCTTTCGGCGCCGGGCGGAAGGTGGGACGCGCGCGTGTTGAGAGTCTGCGCGAAGGCTGGATACCGGTTCCTCTATATATCCAATCCATGGCTGCGGTCGAGAAAGCAAGATGGGATTGAACTGCGCGGCCGGCTTACGATACAGCGTGATCTCAGCGTCGAGGGATTCGCGCGATGGTTGGCTGAGGATGGCAGAGGTTTCGGTTTCTCCAGGGCTCAGTATTGCGCGAAGGAACTTCTCCGAAGGCTTGTGGGCGATCGTCTCTATCACCGGCTCTGGTGTCGGCTGGCGGGGTGGGAGCGCCCAGAGGAAACCATGAATGGATTCGGTGTCAGCGATTCCCCGCGTTCCGTCTGCGCTGGAGTGCCATGTGAAAATTCTTCAACTGATCAGCAGTGAAGGGAAATACGGCGCCGAGACCATGCTGCTGTGCCTGGCGAGGTCGCTCGCCTCGTTAGGGCATGAGAGCGTTATCGGGGTATTCCGCAACTCGCACTGCCCGCATACTGAGATTGCGGAGGCGGCAAAGCTTGTAAGTCTAAAAGTTGAAATTATTTCTTGTGATGGCAAGGTCGATCGCAGCGCCGTGGATGCGATCCGTCATTCCCTGCGAATTCATTCCATTGACTTGGTTCATACCCATGGATACAAGGCCAATTTCTATGGATATCTGGCAGCCCGAGGCGAGGGCGTGCCGCTTGTCGCCACCTATCATCTGGACTGGCCTGATCGTGGCCTCGCTCTGAGGCTATACCATCTTCTCGACCGGCTGGTTGTGAGGCGGTTCGGCAGGATTGCGGCCGTCTCAGAGGCGGTCGCGAGATCGCTGCGGCGGTCGGGAGTGCCTTCTGCCAGGATTACAACAATTGACAATGGGATTGATCTTTCTCCTTTCGCTCAGGCTCGACCCACCCTGCGAAACGAAATGCCGCAACGGCCCAAAATGCTGATTGGCCTGGTAGGTCGCCTTACGCCACAAAAAGGATGTGAATATTTCCTGCGGGCCGCTCGAAGAGTCCTGATTGATTTCCCGGAGGCTCTGTTTGTGCTGGTTGGGGAAGGGCCTGACCGGATGAAGCTTGAAGCGCTGGCGCAAGAATTGAATATCCGAGATCGAGTGATTTTTGCAGGGCATCGGGAAGATATGCCGGGCGTCTATTCTTCGCTGGATGTCCTGGTTCTCCCGTCGATTAATGAGGGTTTGCCCATGACCCTGATCGAGGCGATGGCCGCGGCAAGGCCCGTTGTTGCGACGCCCGTAGGCGCCGTTCCGAAGCTCGTCATTCCCGAACGAACTGGCTTATGGGTGAATCTGAGAGACCCTGAAAATCTGGCGGCTGCGATCGGGCGATTGATCTCTGACCTTGATCTTCGTCGCAGACTTGGGGCGGATGGACAAGCATGGGTCATGCGGCGCTTCTCAGCCGAAGCGATGGCGCGGAAGTACGCAGAAATCTATCAGGATACTGCTGCGGAGTATAGGCGCGATTCACTTTCCCACGCAACGGCAGTTCCTCAGAAAGCGCAGCCAGCGGGGGAGAGATCAAGGCTATGAATGTGCTGAATGTCTCTTGCAGGCAAGGCAACGAAGTGGAAGCGGCTCGCGTCCCAAGCCGCATTCTGGTTTCGGTCATCATTCCCACCCTCAACGAGCAGGGATCGATTGGCCGCTGCCTGGATGCGCTGAAGAGAATGGACTTTCCCAAGGAGAGTTTTGAAGTCATTCTCGTGGATAATGGATCGCATGACCGCACGCTGGAGATCGCCAAGTCATATGCCATCGCTTTGAATCTGAGAATTCTGCAAAGGCCGAAGGTCTACGTTTCCAGCCTACGGAACCTGGGGGCGGCGGCATCACGGGGCAATTATCTTGCTTTTCTGGACGCGGATGTGATTGTGCCAAGAGACTGGATGTGCGCTGCGGTTGCAGCGCTTAGAAGAAAAGAGGCAGGCATAGTCGGAGGACCTTATCACATTCCCGGAAACTCGTCCTGGGTGGCTGAGGTTTGGTTTGAATACCGCAAACCTTATGAGTCAGGCGACGTGTCATACCTCGCCTCGGGAAATCTCTTCATAAGCCGGACTCTCTTCGCGCGCCTCGGCGGATTTGATGAAACGATTGAGACCAATGAAGATTATGAGTTTTGCCAGCGAGCGCGCGCGGCTGGCCTGCCGATACAGGCTTTTCCAGAGCTTGGCGTGGAGCATTTGGGCACTCCGCAAAGCCTCTCGGCTTTCTACCAGCAGCAGCGATGGCATGGGACTCATGTCTTCCGGGTTTTCCTGCGCGATCCCCTGAAATTACCCAATGCCAAAGCGGTTTTTTTCGCCTTTTACACGTTGATCTGTCTAATCGGTGTATTTTGCGGGCTTGGCATTTTTGCGGCTTCGGGACGATTCCAAATGCTCTTCGTTTCATGGCTGGCCCTGCTGCTGATGCCGGCAGCCCTTAGCCTTCGCGTGGCGTTCAGCCGCGGTCGATGGATCAACTTTTTCCCCCTCACCCTGTTGCATCTGACCTATGGAGTTGCGCGTGCCCTGTGCCTGGTTAATTATCGGACTTGGGCGGGTGGAAAGAAGTCTCGCGCATCCCAGCGTGATAAGCAACTTGCATTCGGGGAGAAAGCATAGCTTGTTCTCTCCCGATGCTCAGACCGGATAGTTTCGTCGCACATCAAATTACTCCCTCCACAGTTTGCTCCGCCCGATGAGTTCCAGCGAATTTACATTTTAGCTCTACCTCGGGGTTGATTTACTCCCGCCTGAGACGCATCCTCGCCTTCACTTTCCAGCCTTCCTGATCCTGATTCCTCCTAATTGCAAGCTCCAGCAAGCCAGCGGTGTGCAGGCATTGCCGCGGATTGCCAAATTGAGCGCTGCCTGCCGTCGGCAAAGCCGCGGCGCGCTCCAGACTATTGAGCTACTGAAGTCCGCAAATTATAGTGACGGGTCGTGTTGTAGCGCCGGTGTCTCCACCGGCGTTTTTCGGCTGAGGACAGCGCCGCTACAGGAAATATCGTCACTATAATTTGCGAAATTCAGTAATTAGGTTCATCTACTGCCGCCAAGACGACGAGACTGCACCAAGAAGTGTCTCGATATTCGCGATCCCAATAGGCTTCGGGTATGAAGGCAGGAGGAAATGATGCGAGAGGGAAGACTCCTGCAAGAGGTCGCTCGTTGGCTGGCGACCTCTCATGGGAGAATCACTCATCAATGAGCCACGGCACTTAAACTGGTTGGAGGATTTGGTTTCTGCGCCGTGCTTCCACCCGTATAGTACTCGTAAGCTCCGATATCAAACGCTGAGCCTTGCGGGCGGGTAATGCCGTTCTGGTCCAGCGGCGTGCCTCCCTGCCACGGGGGATAATTCTTATAGGTATTGCTGCTGCTGATGGCAACGCCTGCGTCGATGGCGGGACTTCCGGATTGGAGCTCAAAGCTCAGAAAGTTGTGCAGGGACGGATTGGTCAGCAGCGGGTTACTGCTGATATTGCCCGTAGTAAAAGTTGGCAGCGATCCTGAGCCGCCGAACCAGATATTATTTGAGCCGCTGACATAAGTGGAATTCGCTCCTTGACCGTTCACGTAAGGCTCGTTCGACAATTGCAAAACCAGATTATTTCGGAGCCTTACAAGGAGCGAGCTCTCGCCGCCATTAATCATGAAGGCGCCGTTCTCGCCGCCAAACCCTACATAGGAACCTGTGTCATAGAGTGTGTTGTTGTAAACTTCAATCGTCCCACCGCCCACAGGTCCGTTATTGGTGATGTAAGCAAAGTAGATGCCACTATAGTCGCCTGAATCTCCTCCC
>DATGKJ010000093.1:0-11171 GCA_035294685.1 Terriglobia bacterium
AGGGACTGTCATGCTGAGCCCTTCGACTGCGCTCTCCAGAAACTTCACGTAAGTTGTTGATTCTGCGTAGAGGCAAACAGAAGTTTCTGGCACTATGGACCCGCCAACCGGCGGGCGCACACTCAGGGTAAACTCCGCGAAGCATCCCGGTATTTGTAAAATTCGCTAAATACGGAGATTCTTCGCTTCGCTTGCGCTCCGCTCAGAATGACAAGGGGGACGCTTAGGATGACAGGTGGGCGGGCTTTTCATCAAGATGTTGATTGGCTGAAGGGTTTTGAAATAGGTTCTAATCACTTGTCACTCATACTGTTTCTCCGGCTCCTCGGAATGACAGGCTGGAGAAGTTTTCCAGCGAAGTTCCGGCGCATAAACACGGATCTATCGCCAGTCCATCATTCAGCTTGTCACCAAACAGTCTTTTCGATTATCGTATCGCCTTGCGAACTTCACAGCATTAAAGCATCCTGGTTTTTAATAAAGCAACCCGCCGAGGCCAAATCCATGGAAGCCTATCAACTTCACCATCACCATCGCAATTATGGCTGTCGCCTGAACGAAATCACGCTGAAGGGTTATCGCGCTCTAACGCTTGAAAACGAGAAGCTTCGGGTCACCATTCTGGTGGACAAAGGCACCGACATCTACGAATTTCTCTACAAACCCAGGGATGCGGACTTCCTCTGGCGGTCGTACACCGGCCTGCGTTCCATGGAAAATTACCAGCCGATGATGGCCCCCGCCGACGGCATGTTCGGTGACTTCTATGAAGGCGGCTGGCAGGAACTCTTCCCCTGGGGAGGCCATTCTTCTGTTTATCGGGGCGTGAACACGGGCCTGCACGGCGAAGTAGCCTTGACGCCCTGGGACTATCGCGTGGAGCTTGATACTCCCGAAGAAATCCGGGTCGCCTGCTCAGTCCGCACGCGGCGCGCGCCGTTCCTGGTTGAGAAAAGCTACACGCTTTACCGGCACAAACCGGCGCTTCACATTCGGGAAAGCGTCAGGAACGAAAGTGGCACGGACATTCAGGTGATTTGGGGTCATCATCCAGCCTTCGGCTGGCCCTTTCTCGATAGCACCTGCGTGCTGGAACTTCCGCCCTGCCGTGTCCAGACCGGCGATTATCTGGATTCCACGAGCCGGCTCGAACAGAACCAGGAAGCTGCCTGGCCCAAAGCGAAACTTCGCGCGGGATGCGAGGTTGATATCTCACGGATTGCCGCCCCCAGCGCGCAGTCCCACGATCTGGCCTTTCTGCATGGATTTCAGGAGGGGTGGTATTCCATCCGAAGTCAGTCGAAGGGGCTGGGTTTTGGCCTATCCTGGGATGCGACCGTATTCCCCTGGCTGTGGTTCTGGCAACTCTATCGCGGCTGCCCAGATTATCCCTTCTGGGGATCAGAATACGTCGTCGCCATTGAGCCGGTCACTTCCCGAGCTTTGAGCTTTTCGGATGCTATCCAGAACGGGACTATCCGGACCATCAAAGCGGGTGAGACGCTCCACAACGAACTGTGGGCATGGGCCTTTGAAGGCTATGCTCCTGTCAAGCGAGTCTCTCCCCAAGGTGTGGAGTTGCAACACCGCTAAAGCAAGGATTTCCCATGCCCAGGCACAAAGTCGTCGTACAGCGGCAATTCACTCGAACGGTTGATGCCTTCTCCAGGACCGCGGTGCGCGATACTCCGGAGATCGCGGCGGAGAGAGTTGCCTTCGCCAGGCCGCAGCCGGATGATCTTGTGCTCGATGTGGGCTGCGGGCCGGGTATCTTCGTTTTGGCCATTGCCCCTCATGTCCGTTATGCGCGTGGAATTGATTTGACGCAAGCCATGCTCGTTCGCGCCCGGGAATTCCAACAGGAGCGGCAAATCACCAACGCCTGCTTCGTTCAGGGCGAAGCCGAACGCCTCCCTTATCCGGACAACGCTTTTGACCTGGTCTCAAGCCATTTCGCCTTTCACCACTTGCTGAAGCCCGAGGCGGTGCTTCGGGAGATGCTCCGCGTCACCAAGCCTGAGGGCCGCCTGATGGTGGTCGATACGCTGGGGCCGGAAAGCGATGAAAAGTGGGAATTGCACAATCAGATCGAGAATTTGCGCGATCCATCGCACATTGCTTCTCTTCGACTCACCACGTTCCTGAATTTCTTCGACGATCTGGAGCTTGAGATCATTCGCCAGACGCAGAAGCGCCGTCAGCGTTCCTTTAATCAATGGATGCAGCGAGCGGGTCTCGAACCCCCGGCAGCGCGCTACTTCGAGACTCGCCGACTGATTGAAGAAGCCATCCCCGGCGATAAGGCGAGTTTCGGAGCCCAGCGTCAGAACGATGATCTCATCATCACGCACATCGAAGGCATGTTCCTGCTGCGCCGCAAATCAACCGAATAATTCGTCGTCACAGAATCCAACGGATTGTCTTGTCACCAAGCGTGATTCCGACTGAGGGGTCCTGCCTGCATTGCCCATTCCTGATCTGAACTGCCAATCATGAAATTCTTCTTGTGTCGTAAAATTTCGTCACACGAACCACATCCTCGTGCTTTTCTGATGGTCGCTATCTTGAATCTGTAATTTGAAATTTGCTTTGGTTGCAGCCCTGCCGCGCTGCGCGGTTATTAAAACCTGTGCACAATCCCACGCATGCCTCCCCGCGACAAGATAGCCTACTCCCTCTGGGCAGCCGAAGCAGCTATCAGCGCAGGCACGTCTGCCGGCTTCTTCGCCAGCGCGTAATGCCAGGCTCCGTAACTACCGTCTGCATTGACGGCTGCAACCCACCTTTCAGCCGCCGCACGCTTCGGCGATATTGTTCGAGATGGAGACGGCAGCGCGCTCAACCTGATCGCGCAGGGAATAGCGCCCTCGGAAGGCAGGCTTTTCCGTCAGGGCGTAGACGCTCGCGGCCAATTCGATTCCGGCTTCCCACACGGGGAGCTGCTTGAAGCGCTCATACTTCATGCTTTTTTCTCCCGAATCCGTAATTCTGAATTGGCGTCAAGCCGTCTTGAACGGCCACTCGGCGCGTTTGCGGGCGCGAAGGAGATACGCCGCAGTCCCCACTACCAGCACCGCAACGGCAAACGCCAGCGAACGCCTTGCCGCCGTGGCCAGCACGTAGAGCCAGCCCAGAAGTGAAATGATCCCGGGAAGGGGATAAAGCCACATGCGGAACGGCCTTTCCATTTTCGGCGCGCGCGCGCGCAGGATGAAAAACCCGACTGTCTGTGGCAGGTACTGGATCAGCACGCGAACGGCAATGAGGCTGCCAATCACTTCGCTGAGATTGCCGAGGCTAAACAGGGAGGCGATCACGCCCAGGGTGATGAGCGAAACGTAGGGGAAACCGCCTTTGGGATGAAGCCTGGAGAAGATGCGGAAGAAATTGCCGTCTTCCGCCGCTGCATACGGGATGCGGGAATAACCCAGCAGCAGCGAGAAGACCGACGAAAAGGCGATCCACAACAGGAGCGCCGTCATCAGCTTCCCTGCGGTCGCGCCTTCGAGCAACTCGATATAGGCGGATGCCACGAACTTGCTCGCCAGGAGTTTCGGCCAGGGAATCACGCTGATGAAGGAAACGGTCATCAGCACGTAGAGCGCGCCTACGATGATAATGGAGCCCATGATGGCGCGCGGAATAACGCGGCCCGGATCGCGAATCTCTTCCGCCAGATAGGCCACGTTATAGTAGCCGAAATAGTCGTAAAGCGCGTACAGGGTGGCGTGGCCAAGGCCGGCAAAGAAAATCCAGTTCATTCTGAAGGCGTGGGGAGGAAAAGCCGTCAGGCGCGCCGCGCTGAAGTGCGGGACGCCCGCCAGTATGATCCAGAGGCAGCCGCCCAGCACGCCCGCCGCCAGCACTACCGAAATGCCGCCAATCACGCCCACACGGCGAGAAAGAATCACCACCAGGAACAGAGGGAAAAGCGCGGCAACCAGGCGGACTTCCCCGGCTGAAAGCCCGGGCACGAGATAACGCAGATAGTCCGCAAATCCAATGCTGCCGCTCGCTACGGAGAGCGGAGCGGAAAAGATGATCTGCCAGACCATCAGGAAGGAAAGCCAGCGCCCGGCGCTTCGAGGTCCGTAAGCCTCGCGCAAGTAATTGTAACTGCCGCCGGCTTTGGGCAACGCCGCGCCAAGCTCCGCCCAAACCAGACCATCGCAGAAAGCCAGCAGCGCACCGACTAACCATCCGAGCATTGCCTGCGGCCCGCCCATCGTCGCAAGGAAAAGCGGAATGGTAATATAAGGCCCTATCCCCACCATGTCGGTAATCGCCAGGGACGTGGCCTGGATCAGTCCCAGCTCCCGACGCAGCCTGGGATGAGTTATGCTTTGCGCCAAAATCGCCTCGTTGTCCGTTGATTCATAATTCCGCCTCGAAAATTCATTTCCCGAATCAGGAGAGAAATTACGAAGGCCATTTCATGTTTTCCGGCGTCGCCAAACGACAAGCGCTCAACAAGCCGACCGCAGCCTTAAAAGGTTATCACGATTGACTGAAATGCACGGACGATTGCGCGCTTTTGCGTTTGTTTTCGCATGTTTAGCTCCTTGATAGTTTTGGGGCCCCTGGCGCTGCCCTCCCAGCGGCAAATGCCAATACCACATCGGTTGGCGAACCTGAAATCGAGACGGCACAAAAAATTCCTAAAAAAACTTGACAGTCTGCCAGCAGTCATGATATCTGTTCTTACAACTTATAGGAATATTGTCCGCATTGCGGAATATAGCTTGCCACTTGGGGGCTTTGGACACGGGGCAAAATTGATGGCCGGCTAGGTCGAGGGGACAACTGTTGAGGCAATTCGTGATCCCGGAAGCGCCTGTCTAATTTGCGACAGCAGAATGTCGATTTCGAGCAGAAGATATGCATTATCTATGATTTAACGCTCTATGTTCTGGACTTCGTTCATACAGGCCAAAAGGGATGAAATTCCAATGGGAGGAGAATAAAGGTATGTCGCAATTCAAGCATATGCTTTTGGCGCTGATGGGAATGCTGCTGATCGCGGGTTCCGCGTGGTCGCAAGTCAGTCGCGGAACGATTACCGGAACTGTGACCGACCCCAGTGGAGCTGTAGTTCCCGGCGTAGCGATCAAGGTCACCAACACAGCTACGGGTGTCACGAATAACGTGATCACCAACTCAACTGGCAATTATACTGCTCCCCTCCTGCCGACCGGCACCTACAGCGTGACCGCGGAGAAGACGGGCTTCAGGAGGTATATCCAATCGAATGTTATCGTTCCGGTCGGCGAGACGGTCCGTGTGGACATCTCCATGGCTCTTGGCGCCACCACGCAAGCTGTACAGGTCACCTCCGCTCCGCTGCTTAAACGCGACTCCTCTGACCTTGGAACCACGATTACCAGTCGGGAGGTCGAAGAACTGCCATTGACCAGCTTTGGCGACCAGCGGACTCCCGCAACCTTCATGCAGTTGGTGCCGGGCGTGACTGGACGCGGCCCGTCGAATAACAATTTTGCCGGGATGTCGCGCACGATGAGCACCATGGTGAGCGGCAGCATGGTGAGCAGCACGACATTGACGCTCGACGGCGCGGACATTCCCACCAGTAATGAGTTTGAGGGCGACTTGCGCGCTCTCCAGATCCCGCCCGACGCCATCCAGGAGTTCAAGCTCGAGGCCATCATGGCGCCGGCAGAATACGGAAGGACCGGTGGCGGGACAGCCAGCTTTGTAGTGAAGTCAGGAACCAACCAGATTCACGGCACAGCCTTCGAGTTTCTCCGCAACGACGCTTTGAATGCTCGGAATTTCTTTCAGCCCGATGTGACGCCGTACAAGCAGAATGAATTTGGCGCTACGGCCGGCGGGCCGATCAAAAAGGATAAAGCGTTCATCTTTGGCTGGTATGACGGCTTCCGGTTATCTGAAGGGGTATCCACCGGTCTGGCGACTGTGCCTACTGAGGCCATGAAACAAGGGGACTTTAGGGATTTTGGCACGACGAACTCCACGGGGCAGTTTGTGCAGACTCCCCTTTACGACCCCACCACGCATACGACCTGCGGCCCGGAGATTTGCAATAACATTGTCAATTCCAATGCGTTTGACCCGGTGTCAAAGAAGGTCCTTCCTCTATTTCCGTCGCCGACTAACTCAAGTCCGTTCGCGGTGGTCAATAACTATACCGCTGCGGTCGTCAATCCCGAACAGATCAACCAGTGGGGTCTCAAGGGAGACTACGTCATCAACGAGAAAAACCGGCTCAGCGTTCTATATGACTATGGGAACAACACGACTCCCAACAACCCGCTCATACCCGTGCCCTTGGGAGGTGGCGGACAGCCCAGTTACAACAAAACGCGGAATGCCCGCATTAACTACAACCTGATTCTCAGGCCGAATTTAGTCAACCAAGCCACGCTGGCGTACAACTTCTGGGGAAGTGGTCTTAATGCTGTCAGCAGCTATGGCGGGCGATCGGATTGGGTAAGCCACCTCGGACTGAAAGGATTCTCTCCCAACGTCGGCTCCGAATTTCCCCAAATCGTGATCAACGGCCTGTCATATAACGGCGGCGGCGGGCTCCAGCTTGATAACTCGCACTATACGGAAGTCGACGATAGCCTGACATGGATCAAAGGGAAGCACACGGCGAAGTTCGGGTTTGAATACATGAAGGGGGCGAGCAACGACGATAGTTCAGGCCGCAGCGCCGGATTTTTCTCTTTTATGCCCCAGGAGACGGCCCAACCCGGCAACTCCTCAAGCGGCATCGCCTTTGCAAGCTTTCTGCTGGGACGGGTTGATGATGTCCAGGCTTACCATTTCAACGTGCCTAGTTATGCGCGGGATTCTTACTACGCAGCATTTGCCCAGGACGATTACAAACTGACTCGTAAGCTCACACTGAACCTGGGCGTTCGCTGGGACCTCTTCACACCGGACGTCCACAAGTACAATCAGAAGTCCTGGATCAGCCCAACGCTGCCCAACCCGGGCGCGGTCGCGGGCGGCCAGGAACTGCTCGGAGCGCTACAGGTCGCGACACCATCTAATCCCTCGGGCCTCAACACGTATTACAAGGACTTCAGCCCGCGCATCGGGCTGGCTTACGCTTTGAACGATAAGACCGTAATCCGGACGGGTTACGGGATCTTCTATGCCCAAGGCAATGCCAATCGCCTGGACCGTGGCGCATTTGTTCAGGGATACAACGGAACGGTGGAGAAAACTTCCCCTGACAACGGCTTGACGCCAGCTTTTGTTTGGGGAACTGATACCATGCCTGGGTTTACGCCCACCCTTAGCCCTACAGCTTTCCTGGGCGGGGGCACTCCCTTTCATTCTGCGGGCACATTGATTGAGCTTGACCCCACGGACGGGCTTTCGCCCTACATGCAGAATTACATGTTCGATGTCGAGCGCCAATTGCCGGGACAGATGATGCTGAGTGTAGCCTACGTCGGAAACAAGGGCACGCACCTGGCGAGCCGCTTGACTCCTTGGGATAAGATGCCTCCGCAATACCTGGCGCTAGGCAATATCAACGTGGAGGTCAATGGGACAACAACGCCAGCGCTCTTTGCGCCCATTGGCAATGCTACCGTCCAGGCGCTACCAGTGGTGCAGGCGATGCCCGTCGATCCTACCACAGGAGATCACTCCCCATTTACAGGCTTCGAGTCGCTCTATGGTTCAAGCGCCACGCTTGGCCAGTCGCTCCGCACCATGCCGCAATACGCAGGATGGCATCGTTATTATGAAGGACTGGGCGTGTCGGACTATAACGCACTCCAGATCAAGCTGGATAAACGCTTTTCAAACGGTCTGACCTTGCTCGTCTCTTATGCCTGGTCAAAGACGTTAACGGATTCTGGATCGATCTTTTCCACATTTTCTTCCGAGTTTGGCACCACGACGCCCTGGAATCGGAAGGCGCAAAAGGCCGTTTCCTTTGAGGATATTCCCCAGAACGTAGCTATCGCTTATGTGTATGATCTGCCGGTTGGGAAAGGGAAAAAATTCCTGAACCGCGGCGGAGTGGTCAATCAGGTTCTGGGAGGCTGGTCCATCTCGGGCATTCACCGATATGAGACTGGCCTGCCGATGAATATTGAAGTCCCGGGCCACACGGCGGGCTTGGAAGATCAGGGCTGGGGATCGCCCAATCAGGTGCTGGGGGTTCCCATGGCATCGGCGGCATACCGCTCAGGCCACTTCGATCCTGCGGTCGATTCCATGCTCAATCCTGCCGCCTTTTCGATGCCGTGCCAGTTCTGCTTCGGGACGCTGACGCCGACCGAGGGAGTTGTAAGAACTCCCGGCTATTTGAATGAAGAGTTCTCCCTGATGAAACAGTGGCAGTTCAATGAGCGAATGAGTCTGAAATTCCGCGCCGACTTCTACAATGCCTTTAACCGCGTGGTCTTTGGCGATAACAATGGCGCCTACGCCGCCGAACCGACTTTTGGCCAGCCTGGATTTGGTATGCTTGGCGCCCAGACAAATCAACCGCGAACCATCCAATTCGGCTTGAGACTGAACTGGTGAGTGCGCTCCCAGCCGAAGAGTGATAAGATGTTGCGATAGCGGGTTAGCTGAAGGCTGATTTGCCAACGCTCCCGCTATCGGCTTTTTAACAACGACACCGCCATTTTCATGCAATCAGGTCACTCGCAAAAGCTGGGCGATATCAGGCCACGATTTGGAAACATCAAAGCGCCCCCAGCGCCGCGTTGCCGAGAAACGGCGACGGTGCGCGCGCCACACCTCTTGCTCACTTTCTTTATCCTGTTCCTCTTGCCTGTATTTTTGGCGGCTCAATCAACTCGTGAGACCGAAGCTGAGAAAGAGGTTCAGGCGGCCAGACAAGCGCAGGCACAGGGCGATTATGCGCGCGCGGCTGCCGGTTATGAAGCGGCTCTGAGGCTGATGCCCGGGATTCCAGAGCTTTATAGCGATTTAGGTCTCGCCTATTACTACCAAAAGAAGTACGAAAAAGCGATTGAGGTCTTTCAGCAAGCCCTCAGACGGAAGTCTGACTTGCTGGGGCCTAATCTTTTTCTGGGCATGGCCTATGTCCGGACCGGTCAATTCAAAGAATCGATCGCGCCCCTCAGAAAAGCGATTGCATTGAACCCCAAGCTGCAGGAAGCCTACATCAATTTGAGCGGAAGCTATCACGAGCTCGGCAAGGACGAAGAAGCGCTCGAAGTCCTGCAACGAGCGCAGAAGGCATTCCCCAACGACGCCGAGGTGCTCTACAGTTTGGGAACGCTTTACTATCACCTGATGTTTAAAACCTATGGCGAGATGGCGCGGGTGGCTCCCAATTCCTATCGCTACGATCAGGTGATGGGAAAGTCTTTTGAAGAACGTGAAGAGTACCCTGCAGCCATCTATGAGTACCAGCAGGCGATCAAAAAGAATCCATCGGCCCCAGGCTTGCATTACGCCCTGGGCAACGTTTACTGGCTCACTGCGCAACTCACTAAGGCGAAACAACAGTTTGAGGCGGAACTTGAAATATCCCCTGAAGATTACATGGCGACTTGGAAGCTGGGGAATATTTACTTGCAGGAGCGACAGTTTGATAAGGCTCTCCCCTATCTACAGAAGGTGATTCAGGAAAAACCGGACCTTGGGCAGGCCTACCAGGACCTGGGCAAATTATATATGGAAACTAACCATCCACAGCGCGCCCTATCCTATCTGAAAAAAGTCGTTGAAATGGCTCCTGACGAACCGGACCCTCGCTACCTGCTGGCCATGCTCTATCGACACATGGGAAATACTGCGGAAGCGCAGGCCGAGATGGGTATGTTCGAGAAGTTGACGAAGGCTGCGAACGAGCGTCGCAGACCCCCGGCTGGGCTGTTGCGGGCAGCCTCCGGCGATCAAACCGGAGCGCCGCACCCTGCAGAAGCGCCTGCTACCCGTTAGCCTTCGTGTGGTTCGCTTAGCTTATTGCGCAGTTCCGTCGCAGTCGATGGCGCAAGGTTGAACTTATGTATCGTCAGGCCGACGCGACCCCGCTCCTTTCCTTCGAAACAGCAAGATTGTATTCAAAGTTCTTTTGGGCGACTTCCCTTCTCCTCTGCCTGCTGCCTCTGACCTCGGCGGCTCAATCAAGTGGTGACCGCCAGGTGGAGCAACACTTCCTGGCCGCCAAGGAGGCAGCAAAAGCAGGCAATTACGAACGGGCGGCGGACGAATATCAAGCCGCTCTCAAGCTGGCTCCCACAGTTCCTGAGCTTTATAACGATCTTGGACTTGTCTACTACTTGAGCGGGAAAAATACGCAGGCTATCGTCGCATTTGAACAAGCCCTCAAACTGAAACCTGACCTCCTGGGCGCTAACCTTTTTCTTGGGATGACTTATCTTCGCACCAATCAGTATGAAAAGTCGCTTGCGCCTTTGAGAAAAGCCATTTCCCTGGACCCGAAGATGCGCCAGGCCTATCTCAATCTCAGTGTAAGTTACAGCGAGTTAGGAAAGTATGAGGATGCACTCCAGGTGTTGCAGCAGGCGGCCAAGCTCTTTCCCAATGATGTTGAGGTGCTTTACAGCCTGGGAAAACTTTATACAAGGCTGATGACTGACACATTCAAGAAAATGGCCCTCGTCAGCCCGGATTCTTATCGCTATCACCAGCTTCTGGGCGAGTCCTATGAAGCTCGAAACGAAATGCCGGCGGCCATTGCGGAGTACAAGAAAGCTCTTGAAAAAAATCCAAATGCGCCGGTTCTGCACTATTCTTTGGGCAATGCTTTCTGGAAAGAGGGACAACTTGCCCAGGCGGAAGCGGAATTCAAAAAAGAGTTGCAAATTTCGCCCGAAAATTATCTGGCGACCTGGAAATTAGGGAATATCTATCTCACGAACAGGCAGTATGCTCAGGCGCTAGTCTATCTAGAGAAGGCAGTCCAGCAGAAGCCTGATCTCGCTCAAGCCTACCGGGACCTGGGCAGGGTATACATGCAAACTAATGACTACCCACGCGCTGTTCTCTGCTTGAAAAAGGTCATTCAACTTTCTCCCGATGAGCCGTCTGCCCACTATCTTTTGGCTCAGACCTATCGAAAGCTCGGAAAAAATGAGGAAGTAAAAACCGAATTGGACTTGTTTGCCAAGCTGAAAAGAGCTCAAGATGAGCGCGCCATGCCTCCTGACATCACAGGATTGGAA
>DATGKJ010000094.1:0-3536 GCA_035294685.1 Terriglobia bacterium
TTGGCGTTTACAGCGAAGTTCTCTCGCGCATCAAAAGCGACTATGTGACTGAGCCGAGCCTGCCGAAGGTGACCAATGGCGCCATCCGCGGACTTCTGGAAGCCTTGGACCCTTACAGCACTTATTTCACTCCCGAGCAATTTAAAGAGTATCAGGAGCATCCTGATCCGGGGCCGGCAAGCGTGGGCCTCTTCGTTTCCAAAAAATTCGGATTTGCGACGGTCATTTCGGTGTTGCCAGGCAGTCCGGCGGATAAAGCGGGCATCAAGCCTGCGGATTTGATCGACCGCATCAACGGCAAGCCCGTGCGAGAGCTCTCCGCAGTGCAAATCGAGCGGAAGCTTGCAGGCGAACCCGGGACAACCGTGGATTTATGGGTGGTGAACGAATCGCGGGGCGAGCCTCAGAAAATGACCCTAACCCGTGCGGTTCTGTCTCCTCCTCCGGTTTCAGCCAAGATGGTGGACGATCATACGGCCTATGTGCGTGTGGATACCTTTAATCAGGGAAAAGCTGAGGAGGTTTCCGCTGCGCTCAAGAAGCTGGTGGCGCAGGGAGCCAGCAAGATCGTGCTGGATTTGCGGGATTGCGCAGGCGGCGAGGTTGACGAGGCGGTTAAAACCGCCAGCTTGTTTATCGATAAAGGTTTAATTACTTACACGCAAGGCCAGCGCAGCCCCCGGCATGACTTCATGGCTGAGCCGATGGGCACGGTTTTCAAGCAGCCGCTGGCCGTGCTGATTAATCGCGCCACGGCAGGCCCGGCGGAAATTGTGGCGGCGGCCGTCCTGGGCGACAAGCGCGGAGATGTGGTTGGCGTTCCCAGCTTTGGCGTCGGCGTGGTGCAGAAGACGATTCCCGTGGGCGACGGCTCCGGATTGCTTCTTTCGGTGGCGAAATACTACGGGCCTGACGGCAAAGTGATTGAAGATAATGGCGTCACACCCAATGTGATGGTCCCCAGCCCCGGCGAAGTGGCGAGCCTTAGCGGCGGCCCGCTGGTGACTCCGCAACAGTTCGGCACCAAGGATGATATTCAATTGCAGAAAGCGATTGAAGTCCTGAGGCAGGAGTATACCCCTGCCAAAGCAGCCTGATGCAACGGGTAACCAGTGCTTGGAATTCAGGCAATCCCTATGGCGGCTTGTGCGAGTCGTGAGCTTCTCGCTTTCAGGGCTGCATAGTCCATCATCGTAGTGAAACGACGTAAAAAGAAGGCTTCTTACCCCTACCGCTCGATTTTGCTGATTTCCTTATCTCTCACCGCCATCATTGTTCTCAGCATCTTTATTATGACGCGACATCGCAGACGGCCCGTTTCGCGCTTAAAGCGCGGGCCGAGGGTTGTGATGCCTGCCCCTCGCGTGAGCCGCGCGGAAACCGCGGAGCGCCTTCGCCGCAGGATTGAAGAATCGGGCGGAGAGGATATCTGGATTCGGAGGGCGGCGCATCCTGACGTTCCATCACTGGATTCAGCAGTCTCATGGGAAATCATCGCAACACCGCATGTTTACGATAAAGTTCTGACTGCCATTGAGCAAGGCGCGCGCGAAGAGCATCTGGCGGTACGCGAGAGGCGCGTGGCCACGTTGCCCGAAGGCCATCGTCTGACCGAGATCACGCTTTCGTCAGGTCGTGAGATTATGGGCGAATGGCGGTTGCGTGAAGCGCCTCAGATCGCGCGCGTTGCGGTGGTCATCGACGATCTGGGCCAAAACCTCGCTGCGGCGCGGGCTCTGCTGCGAATTCATGCTCCCCTCACCTTTTCCATCATGCCTCACCTGCCTTATTCGGAGGAAACCGCCCGGGAGGCGCATCAGCAAGGCGTCGAAGTAATGCTTCATCTGCCTATGCAGCCGCTCGCGGACTCAGCCCCCGACGTGAGCGCGCGAGAGATCAAAGTGGGAATGGGGCAGGGTGAGGTGGCTCGGATTTTTGAAAACGATCTCGCTTCGGTGCCCTATGCGGCGGGGGTGAACAATCACATGGGCTCGCGGGCCACAAGCGATCGCAGGCTGATGGAAGAGGTCATGAACCAGCTTGCTCGCCGGCGTCTTTTTTTCATTGACAGCCGGACTACAGCGGACTCCGTTGCGCTCGATGTCGCCCGCGAGGATCGGGTACCGGCTTTCTATCGCTCGGTCTTTCTGGACGATACCCAAAACGTTCCTTATACCCTCCATCAGTTCCATGAACTGGTCCGAGTGGCGCAGAAGAATGGCGTGGCGCTGGCGATTGGCCATCCTTATCCGACAACCATTGCCGCCCTCGCTCAGGCGCTGCCGGAACTGGAACGGGAGAATATCCAACTCGTTCGCGCCTCCGAACTCGTTCACTTGCCCGAAGTGGCTCACCTGATGCCGCCACGTTCGCGCCCATTGCTGTGAACTTCAGCAGACGAGACCGTTCAATAGCACAATCCACGAATATTCAAGCTATATTGAGAGTGAAGTTGTGGGGAGAATTTGAGGGCGCTGATTATTCACGGCGATGATTTTGGGCGCTCGCCGCAGGTGAACGCCGGTATCCTGCACGCGCATCGGCACGGGGTGCTGACCAGCGCCAGCCTGATGGTGGCTGAGCCGGCATGCGGAGAGGCGGTGGCTGAGGCTCGGGATTGCCCTGATCTCGACGTTGGCCTTCACGTGGTGGCTTGCAATGGCCGCAGTCTGCTGCCTGCCCGTCACCTGCGCGGCCTGGTGGATGAGCAGGGGTTTTTCCCTCGAAGCGAGGTGTGGGCAGGCTTGCGATATATGTTCAGCCGCAGCCTGCGCGTCCGGTTGCGGGATGAGTTTCGGGCGCAGATTGAGCGACATCTGGAATTAATAGGCTCTCTGAGTCACCTGGACGGCCATCACAACTTGAATCTGCATCCGGCCCTGGTGGATATTCTGATCGACCTGGCGGCGGAATATCGCGTGCCTTATTTTCGCCTGGTGCGCGAGCCGGTCATCACCACGCTCACGCTTGCTTCTGACCATGCGCTGCGCAAGATCAGAGATCATCTCCTGTTCCGCTGGCTCTCCGCTCGCGCCAGCCGGAGGTTGCGAGAACACGGTCTTAAGGGAAATGACCGGACCTTCGGCTTTCTTCAAACCGGCAACCTGACGGAGCGCTACGTGTTGGGCGTGCTCGCCCGCCTGCCGGAAAATAGCGTGACCCAATTCTACTTTCATCCAGCCCTTGAAGCGTGTCACCAGCCGCCATTATGGCCATCCCAAACTGCTGAAACCCGAATACTGACCAGTGACAATATTCGCGCCGCGATCCGCCAACATCACATCCAATTGACGACTTACCGCGCGCTGGCGGAGATCAAAACATCTTCCGAACAGCTCCAGGGCCTTCCGAACCGCACAACGACTTATTGAGGATTCATAAATCGCTCCTCTGTCATTCTGAGCGGCACGTAGAGTCGAGGGCGGGCGCGATAGCAACAAAATAGCGGCCTCGTTTCCCGTCCCCGCTCATCGAACCGGACGTGCGGATTTCCCGCATCCGGCTCTCCGACAGGATTCATCGCCCGATTCACGGAC
>DATGKJ010000095.1:0-4092 GCA_035294685.1 Terriglobia bacterium
TAACCTCGCTGTTCAACCGTTTCCTGAAAAAGTCTGTCGCCTCGTTGCTCTGCAAAATAACACGCTCAAAGCATCCTTATCACAAAGCAATAAGATGTTAGACGCCTGATATCGCGAAAAGGTAAACTCCCGACTCTGCGCTATCCTAACATCATTTTAATGACAAGGAAAACAAGGATCGCAAGATAGCCGCATGCCGCTTCATATTCTCGATTCTTCTTATAACGCTCCCACCGGAACTGGCCGGCCTCGCAATATCGCCGCCCGGGAAGTGGTATGAACAGAGGCGTCTTGCGAGCGTATTCTTCATAAACGAAGCCGAATTTCTGGCGCAGAAAGGCTTCTTCAGACTGCATCACCGGCGTGTAAATCAAAGCGAATAAGATGACAAAAGTTATTCCGAGAATCCACGAAGCTCCCGCGATCATCAAACCCAGGCCGAGCACGAGGCTCCCCAAATAAAGTGGGTTTCTGGTGTATTGGAAAGGTCCGGCCCTGGTGAGGCGTTCATTCTTATCGATAAACCCTGCGGCGAGAAGACGCAGAATCAGCCCCAGAAAGGCGATGATGAGGCCAACGGTTAGAAGCTCAGGCGTAGGCTGACTCAACACGAGGTATGCAATGGCGAATGCAAAGCCCAGGGGTACGCGCCATCGCGCCGCCCAAGCTGCATAGTTATGTTCCACAGGACCTCGCCAGACGTTCGCCAATAGCCTCAAACACCTCGCCGACTGAAATCCCGTCAAGAAACTTCGGGTTTCGGGCCTTGCGCGTGTGATTGATGGGTCCTCGATTGGAGAGCGCGATATCAGCGGGAGAGAATGGGCCATTGCGCCTGGGGTCCGTGGGGCCGTGAAGCGCAACGATTGGAACGCCGAGAGCAGCAGCGATGTGCAGAGGGCCTGTATCGCCTCCAACAAACAGGCGGGCGCGCCGGCCCAGCGCCAGAAACTGGCGCAAAGTTGTGGGAATATAGTGGGCGCGCTCCGAGCCGGAGCGTTGAATGATCTCGAGAATTTCCTTTTCTTCAGCCGGAGAGCCGCTCATCACGGTACTCCAAGGCAATTCTGCATCGAGTTTCTGGAGCAGAGCGCTATAATTCGCCGGCGGCCAGCGCTTGGTAATCCATCCGCCGCCAGGATTAATGAGGATGAAATCTCTTATCTTGAGGTTTTCGAGCGCAGATTCTACGTAGAGGTCATCTTCCGGATGGTGCGGTAAGGGGAATTGCCACGCATCGGCGCGCGCCCCAAGCCATTCCACCAAAGCCAGATTTTCTTCAATCACATGTCGTCCTATCGGGACGGGCACCTCATCCGTGTAAAAGAATCCAGATCCCGGCTCGCGATGTTGATATTTTGCGAATCCGACACGGCGCGGAGAGCGGCACATCCACGCGAGAAAACCTGTTTTCACGAGCCCCTGAAAATCAATCACGGCATCAAACGGTTCACGGCGAATAGCCTGCACCGTGTGCATGATCTCCTTGAAGGTTACGATCCGACCCAAATTCCGTCGCCACCCCAGCGTGTCGAGAGTTATGACCTGCGCAAGATAAGGGTTGTTCTGCAGCAGGCATGCATACCGAGTTTCAACAGCCCACGTGATTTCTGCTTCCGGAAACGTATTCCCCAGCGCTGCAACCGCCGGCAACGCATGCACAATATCCCCAATCGAACTCAAGCGGATTACCAGAAATTTCTGCGGCTTTTGGGACATAACGAGTGGAAACTTTGGGGTTACGCCGGCGGGTGTTTAAAGCGCTTTCGAATATCCACCAGAATCTCGCGTGTCGAGTGGCTTTTCACGTCTCCCACAATGCGAACCGTGCCCCCCATGCCTTCGATGATTTTTCCTTCGGGCACGGATGCTTCCGAGTAGTCGGTCCCTTTACACTGGATGTGTGGTCTCAGGTTGCGCAAGATTTCCTCAGCCGTGAGGCTATCAAAGATGGTCACAAAGTCCACGCACTCGAGAGCCGCGATTAACTCTGCTCTCGCGTTTTCAGGCATTAACGGCCTCCCAGAACCCTTCAAAGTTCTCACGGCGCGATCGCTGTTGATTCCGACCACCAGAACATCCCCCTGCCGTTTGGCATCCTGCAGGAATCGAACATGGCCGACGTGCAGTAGATCAAAGCAGCCATTAGCCAGGACAATTTTCCGCCCGCTTTTCCTGAGGCGGTCGCCCAGCGAAGGCAATTCTGATTGCGGGATGATCTTGTGATTCACGCGTTCCGGATGGCTTCTTCCAGTTCTTGTCTGGATACGGTGGCTGTTCCACTCTTCATCACCACCAATCCTCCGGCGCAATTGGCAAGCATCGCAGCGTGTAAAAAGCTTGCTCCCGCTGCCAGGGCGAGGGTAAAAGCCGCAATCACGGTGTCGCCTGCGCCCGTGACATCCGCTACCTGGTCCGATCCAAAAATAGGCAGGATCTGAGGCTTGCGTCGGGGCTCGTAAAGCGCCATCCCCTCGCGCCCGCGTGTCACCAGCAAGGCCCTGAGAGAAGCAGTGTGTAGCAGGCGATAGGCCAACTGGTGGAGAAGACCAATCTCGTCGCCAATTCTTTGTCCGAAGGCCGCTTCCATCTCCGGCTCATTGGGAGTTAAGGCGGTGACGCGGCGGTAATCCTGAATACGATGCCTGGAATCTACGGTAACAGGCAGACGAATTCCGCGCAAGTTCTTCTGAAGCTGCATCACTTCTTGCGCGTCGATGGCTCCATACCCATAGTCCGAGATCAGGAGCGCTGAAGATTCTTTCAACAGTGGGACCGTTCGCTGACGAAGCTCGCGTCGAAAATCTCGCGGCAGCGCTTCCTGCGGCTCACGATCGATGCGAACAATCTGCTGAGAGTGGCCATGCCCCAACCCTCCCAACACGCGCGATTTGGTGGGCGTGGCATAATTCTGGAGCCGCATAATCCAGCGCGTCGAGACGCCCTTGCTCTGAAAATACCGAAGCAATGCTTCGCCGGACTCATCCTCGCCGACAGCGCCTACGATTTGGACGCGAGCGCCAAGGTCGACGAGGTTATTAGCCGCGTTGCCGGCTCCGCCTGGCACAATGTCTTTCCGCTGCTGCTTTAAAATCAGGACGGGAGCCTCTCGGGAGACCCGGGCGATCTCTCCATGAAGAAATTCATCCGCCACGAGATCCCCAAGCACGCTGATGACTTGCCGAGGAAAGCGGTGAATCAGCGAGAGTAAATCACGGCGATCTCGGGAGGAAATCTTCATGGGTTTTTGCGGGGAAGATAGATCATTGCATGCAAAGTTGTGATTTCTTTTTGGGCTGCGGCTCTAATACGTTGAATTGCAAGGTCATGATTTCTTGTTTTTTACCAAACATTTTGGGCCTGTCCTTCTTCGCTCGCTGCGTTCGCTCAGAATGACAGTTTCTTTGGTCGTGATCACGAGGCCGCGTTGTGCTCGTCAATCCGATGGTGACGGCCTTCCACGTGCAGGATGATCGTGAGTTATGCCTAACTGCTTGACAAGTTCCAACGCCACTCGATAAACCGTGGAGACGGTGACACCCTCCATACAACGAAAATCAATGGGACACACGCGCAGACCGCAAGGGCTGCACTCAACCGGGTGCCGAACCATCCGGGCGTGAGGACCGAAGGGGCCTGTCGCGTACAGATTGGTCGAGCCGAAAATTCCGATGACGGGCAGAGCCATGGCTGCCGCAACGTGCATAGGCCCCGAATCATTTGTCATCACCAACCGGCAGCGCTCAAATAAAGCCATGGATTGGCGTAGCGTCGTTTCCCCGGCCACGAGCGTTGGGGTATGCTCCATCTCCTGGGCGATTTCCTCGGCGAGAGGTCTTTCCGCCACCGAGCCGAACAAAAGCGCGTCGGCGTGGAGGGTCTCAATCAGCCGGTCTGCCAACTCTGCAAATCGATCGGGAGGCCAGCGCTTCGCCGGCCCGTAGGACGCGCCGGGAACCACCGCAACCAGAAATCTCGGCCCGCCGAGCCCGAGTGATTCCAGATGCCGCACCGCCCAGGCTCTCTCCTCCGGTTGAACCGTGAGGCGGATTTCTTCCAGAGGGCAAGGCGGCTCGGGCCGCGGAATAATCC
>DATGKJ010000096.1:0-11847 GCA_035294685.1 Terriglobia bacterium
CGGAGCCTGCATCTCAACCGATGCAATGTGCTCGAACGGAATCCAGAGATAACTTCCGGCAGCGAAGACTTCCAAACGCGCGCCAACGCGCAGGTCAGCATCCGTGAGTGTCTGAAAAGGCTTGCCGTTCAGCGTTCCAGCCGGCGAGGCTGGAGAAGATTCAGAATCGGGCTTCCGGTACTGCTTTTTCTCAAACATTTCCTGGCGGGTTTTTTCCGCATGGATCGCCGCTCGATAAACCAGCGAACCCAATTCTGCTTTCTCATTTCCCTGCGCCACAACTTCCAGGTGTTTTTCCGCGCGGTCAAAATCACCCGTGAAGCAAAGCAGTTCGAACAGAAAGGTGCGCCGCTTCACATCCACCGGATGATCCTTAACCTCAGCGATCAACGCCCGGACAGCTTCATCCAGCTTGCCAGCCCGGAATAGCTCTTGGGGAGTCATAAAACCCAACTTTGAGAGATAGGAAATGACGAGCTTCGAAAACGCATCAGCGCCGCCCCAATCAGACTCCCCCTCACCCCCGCCCCTCTCCCTAGGGGAGAAGGGGTGAATTCTCTTTTATGATTTCTGAGCCTCTCCCCATTTGCAGGGAGAGGCTACCTCGACTCGTCGGAGCGGGTGAGGGGAAAGCAAAATACGTGAGTGAACTGATGAAATGCAGCGCTTAAAGCGCTTCATTCTAAGGAGGCAGATTTTCTCCTCCCACTCGTCACTCCCTACCACTTTCCTTACGGCCTTCGGCATTTCTCAGGCCGGACCGAAACCTGCCTTCTCAGTGAGCCTGAGAGTCCGATGGCTAGGCGCTGCCTTTAACGGCCTTCAAGTCGTACGAAGCCTTGCCAGCCAGCTTGACGTTGCCTTTGTCGTCCTGCTCGTAATATTCGTACTCAATTTTGGCGAAGTTGAACGAGACCGAGTCAATGGGAATTTCGTCGCCGGTCGAGCCTCCAGTCTGAAACGAGGAAATGAGGACATCGGTGAACTTGATTTTCAAATATTCCTGCTGCTCCTTTCCGGCCTTACGACAAGTGAGGAGGGCGTCCGAGATGTGTTCGCCATTGGCGCAGGCCAGCATCAGCTTCGGGCTCGCTTTGCTATTCCTCATCGAGAAAGAGAAGTCATTCATGGAAACCTTGCCGCTGCCGCCGCCGCCGCCGAAAGCCATGGATCCGCTGTTCGATTCGCCCCACGACCAGCTCAGCAGGTCAATCTCATTCTTGTGTTTGTCAGCTTGGCTTTCGCCGTCAATGCCTTTTATCTTCAGGAAATAATCAACTGCCATGAATCGTATGCCTCCTGTGAATTCGAGTGTTAACTAGCTTGTCTAAAAAGCGGAATGACGCGGCCATTCTAAAGATTCGCGGATCTGCGAGGCGCGAAAAACCCCGGCCAGAGCGCGCCGATTCATCGCTCCGTGGCTCGTGCATCTTTTCCGGGAATCACTCAGGATGGCGCCCCCTCCTAATTTTTTGGGCAAGCTGTAAGGTTGTTGCCGGTAATACGTGCCTGATTCGAACGAGTTGTTGAAAGCTTGCGAGTTTTTGAGCGAACTGTTACTTCTTGGCGGGCGCCGGCAATTCGGCAACCAACCGCAAGGAGACCGTTAGTTCATCAAGCTGGAAGTGCGGCCTCAGAAACGCCACGGCCCGGTAGACGCCGGGTTTGCCGGGCACTTCTTCCACGTCCACGCGCGCATCGCGCAAGGGGAACTGTGCTTTGGTGCGGGCGCTCGCCTGATCGTCAACCGTCACATACTGGTTGATCCATTTGTTCAGGAAGCTCTCGCAATCCGCGCGGGACATGAAGCTTCCCACCTTGTCGCGCATGATCGACTTCAGATAATGGGCGAAACGGCAAACGGCCATCATATAAGGCAATTGCGCCGAGAGCCGCGCATTGGCGTTGGCGGCATCGCTGTCATAAAGCTTCGGCTTGTTGGCAGACTGCACGCTGAAGAAGGCCGCCTTGTCCGTCCCTTTGCAATGCACCAGCGGAACCAGGCCCTGGTCAGCCAGTTCCTTCTCGCGCCGGTCGGTAATGGCGATTTCCGTCGGGCACTTCAACGCCACGTCGCCTTCATCGGTGCGGAAAGTATGGGCCGGAAGGCCCTCCACCAGCCCGCCGCCTTCCACGCCCCGAATGGCGGCGCACCAGCCAAATTGCGCGAAGGCGTTGGTAAGCCTCGCGCCAAGCGCATAGGCGGCATTGCCCCACAGATATTTCGAGTGGTCCGCGCCATCCACTCCTTCCTCGTAGTTGAACGCCTCAATCGGCTTTGTCTCGGTCCCATAGGGCAGCCTCATCAGAATGCGGGGGCACGTAAGGCCGACATACTTGGAGTCTTCGCTTTGCCGGAACGACCGCCACTTGGCGTATTCCGTGGTGTCAAAAATCTTGCCGATGTCGCGCGGCTGGTCAAGCTGGGTGTAACTATCCATGCTCAAAAGCTGAGATGAGGCGGCAGAGAGGAAGGGAGCATGCGCCGCCGCGGCGACTTGCGAAATCTTCTCCAGAAGCTCGATGTCCTCCGGGTGCTTGCTGAATTCGTAGTCGCCCACCAGCGCTGCAAAAGGCTCGCCGCCGAAAACGCCGAATTCCTCTTCATAGACTTTCTTGAAGAGCGCGCTCTGGTCAAATTCGGGCGCCCGTTGCAGATCACGCAGCAAGTCTTTCTTGCTTGCATTCAGCACGCGAATTTTGAGCATGGAGCTCGTCTCGCTCTGGTCCAGCAGATATTTCAGGCCGCGCCAGCTTGCTTCCAATTTCTGGAAGGAGGGATGGTGCAACACCTCGTTAAGTTGCAGTGAAATCAGATGATCGATCTGCGCAACCCGCGCGTTGATCATCGCTTCCGTATCGCGCGAAACGGTCACGTTGCCTTCGAGAACCTGTGTCAGGAATTCCTTCACCAGATCTTTACCGCGTTCTCGAGTGGCGGCGTCCGTCCCCAGCCGCCCTTCCTCCACAATTTGATCGAGCAATCCGCGCTCGACTGTCTTTTCCGCAGCCGTGGAACCGACCGCGGCTCTTTCCGCCTCACTCATTGGAATCTCCCTCCTGCGGCTTTCCCTTGCCTTGCCCGATTTCGCCTTTCAGTTTTTCAAGCTTTTCAGTGTTGCTGACCGCTTCGAGCAGCAGCTCATCCAACTTCTCGTTGGTTTGCAGCGTGCCCTTGAGGTCGTTTAGCTTCGTTCTCAACTCCAGCAATTCGCGCAGCGGCTTCACCTGCCGGGCCACCTGATCAGGCTCAAAGTCATCCATGCTCTTGAAGTGAAGGTCTACCTTTAATTGGCCCGCGTTGGGATCGTCGCTTAGCTTGTTTTCAACAGCGAATGAAAGGTGGGGCTTCATGCTTTCGAGCACCGAATCGAAATTATCCGGCGTGACTTCGACAAATCTTCGCTCTTTCAACCGGGGAAGGGGATCAACGGGCTGACCCGAAAAATCTCCCATCACCCCCAGCACAAACGGCAATTCTTTCTGCTCAATGGCATCGCCAACCTCGACGTCGTAGGTGACGTGGACGCGTGGCGGCCTTACCCTCTCGAGCTTCTTATGAACACTCTCCTTGGCCATGTTCAGGCCCCCCTTTGGACTGGTATATGAGTCAGCATTGATTGTGTCGTACTGTGTTATCATCAATGGGCAACTTTGTCAACCAAATAATACCAGTTGTAGCGTCCAAGTAAGAGGATCCTCTTTTAGCCAAGGAGGAAGTTTCGGCGGGATGAAAGAACCGGAGAGATGGATGCTGACCAGGGAAGATGAGGATCGTTTGAAGGTTTTGCAGGAAGTGGAACGGGGTCATCTGACGCAGTGGGTGGCCAGGCAGCAGTTAGGACTGAGGGAGCGCAGGATGCGAAAGCTGCGAAGGTTGTGCATTACATGATCTCGTTTACTGAAGACATAGGGTGACAGATATTAAAAAAGAACGCGTCAGGGGCCTTCTGGCTGCCCCAACGGGTGCTGGAATGGGTAAATAATGCACCCCTCGGTGGAGCGGCGCCCTCGGCAACGCGATGCGGTTGGACCTAACCTCCGTTGCGCTCCGGCTTCTTCGGTTAACGCCCAACCGGAACTTTCTATTTTGCTCAGAACAGGAACCTTTTATTTTGCCTTGATAGCCTTCAAGCCTTTTTGACAAAAGTCGTTTCCATCCACTAAACTAGTTGCTTCGGTTATCACGGTTCGGACTAGCAATATCCGTAGCGCCCCGATATCTGCCGGCGCAAAGCCCGGCGCTGCAGAACCTACGCTGGCCCGCCTGAATCTGCCCTCGAATTTAACCTGACAGGTTGTGGAAAAAGGCTTCGGAGGTTGCCATCCTGGGCGTGCGGTGAAGAATCCGAGTTCTTTTATTTCAATATTTTATAGAGATGCTTTGCCATATCAGCCTCATGAATTCAACCTTCCGGCAGCCTGCTAAAATTCTGGCGAGGATCATTTAATATGCGCGGAATCATTAAGGAAAGACTTTTCACTCCCGGCCCTACTCCTGTTTTCATGGAAGCCCAAGTGCGCGCCGTCACGCGCGACCTGCATCACCGGACAGAAGACTTCCGCCAAGTGGTGCGCGAGACGGTGGAACTTCTTCGCTATTACTTTAATACTAAAAACGACGTGGTGATGTTTGCCAGTTCCGGAACGGGCGCGATGGAGGGTGCGGTGGCGAACCTGTGCTCTCCGGGGGATCGCGTGCTGGTGGGGACTGCCGGTAAGTTCGGCGAGCGCTGGCTGGCGCTGGCTCAGGCTTACGGGGTGGAAGCCGTCAAAGTGGAGTCGCCTTACGGCGAGCCGGTCAACATTGAGGAAATGAAGCGGCAATTGGAAAAGTCCGGCCCCTTCCGCGCGGTGTTCATTCAGGCTACGGAAACCTCCACCGGCGTCAGCCATGATGTGAAAACGCTCGGGTCTTTGGTGAGTAAGTATTCTGAGACGGTTCTGGTGGTCGACGCCATCACGGGTCTTGGAACCAGCGACTTGCGGCCTGATGAGTGGGGACTGGATATTGTGATCGGCGGTTCGCAGAAGGCCACGATGATGCCTCCGGGATTGGCCTTTGCCAGCGTCAGCGAGAAGGCCTGGAAGGCGATGGAAAAATCCAAAAGCCCGCGTTTCTACTTCGATTACGCCAAGGAGCGCAAGAATCTGGCCAAAGGTGAAACGGCTTACACGCCGGCAACCTCGCTGGTTGTCAGCCTGCATGGCGTCTTGAGCTATATCAAGGAGATCGGGCGTGAGACGCTGATTGCGAACGCGGCGATGCTGGCGGATGCCACGCGCCAGGCGGCGCAGGCTTTGCGTCTGAAGCCGTTTGCCGCTTCATCACCTGCTAACGCGGTGACGGCCATCTGCGCTCCGGAAGGGTTGGATTCCGGAGCGATCATCAAGGAACTGCGGTCTCGCTTCGGAGCGATCATCGCCAACGGCCAGGGCACAATGAAAGGCAAGATTTTCCGCCTGGCTCACCTGGGTTATTTTGATGCCGTCGATTTGTTTGCCATTGTGGCGGCGCTCGAGATCGCGCTGAATAAAGTGGGGCACAAGGTTGAACTGGGATCTGGCGTCCAGGCCGCGCAGGAAACCTATTTAAAGCACGTGGATAGCGTCGAGCCGCATCGCGCCGGAGCGCGATAAGCGCGCTTACCTGAAACGGGGCGAGACCTCCATCGCCAAACCCTGATTCATCGGTCGCCCGACGGCCGCTCGAATTCATTTATGGATGAGTCCCCTATGAAAATCCTTGTTTCTGACAGTGTTTCCGAAAGCGCCTTGCAGGTGCTGCGCTCGGAGCCTTCCTTTCAGGTGGTCTATGTGGCCGATAAAAAAGGGGCCGTCAAAGACGAGATCCGCGACGCGGAGGCCCTGATTGTTCGCAGCGCGACCAAGGTGACGGCTGATCTGTTATCCCATGCAACGAAACTGCGCGCCATCGGACGCGCCGGCGTTGGCGTGGATAACGTCGATCTCGAAGCTGCCACCCGCAAGGGCATTGTCGTCATGAATACCCCGGGCGGCAACGCTACCAGCGTCGCCGAGGAGACGCTAGCCTTCATGTTAGCCCTTGCCCGGCGCATTCCGCAGGCGAACCAGTCGATGAAAGAAGCCAAGTGGGAAAAGAAGAAGTTTATGGGCATTGAGCTGAGAGGCAAAAAACTGGGACTGATTGGACTGGGAATGATCGGGATGGAAGTTGCCCGTTTGGCCCAGGCCTTTCAGATGGAAGTCATCGCTCACGATCCCTACGTCTCTTCGCTGGTGGCTAATCAACAGAATGTGAAATTGGTCTCCCTGGAGAAAGTTCTGAAGACCAGCGATTTCATCAGTCTTCATTGCTCCGCCACGCCGGAAACCACCCATCTGTTGAACGCGCGGTCGCTGGCGATGACCAAGAAAGGCGTTCGCATTGTGAACTGCGCGCGTGGTGAGTTGATTTCCGAAGCAGACCTGCTTCAGGCCCTAGAAGATGGACAGGTGGCCGGGGCTGCGCTCGATGTTTTTGAAAAGGAACCACCCGTGGATGCTCGGCTCATCTCTCATCCGGAAGTCATCGCAACGCCGCACATTGCCGGATCGACGGAGGAAGCTCAGGAAATTGTTGGCATCCGGATCGCCGAACAGGTGCGCGATTATTTGTTGCAGGGTGTTGCGCGCAATGCGGTTAATCTGCCTTCAATTTCAGCGGAAGAATACAAGAAGCTCGAACCCTACATTCAGTTGGGCGAGCGGCTGGGCTCCTTCCTGGCGCAGGTGGTCGGCGGGGCGTTGAATGAGGTGAGGATCAGCTACGACGGCGGCCTGGCGGAACTCAACACACAGTTGGTGAAGAACGCCGTGCTGAAAGGGGTTTTGAACCACGTGGTTTCAGAGGAGGCGCAGGCGAATCTGGTCAATGCGGGTTCGCTGGCGCAATCGCGCGGCGTGGAAGTGGTGGAATTGCGAAGCGCGCGCCGCGCCACGTTTTCAAACTCGTTGGGAATCGCTCTCCGCACCGAATCCGGCTCGGCTTCCGTCCTGGGGATGGTTGGCCCGCGGGATACCCTCCGCATTCTGGGCATCAATGATATTGATATTGAAGCTCCGCTGCGCGGCGTGCTGCTCTATATTCGTAACGAGGATGTGCCCGGCGTGATTGGGCGGGTGGGCACGGTGCTCGGCAACGGGCACATCAATATCGCCAATTTCACTCTGGGCCGCAATCCGCAGTTGAAAGAAGCCATCGGACTTGTCAGCGTGGATCAGCCGGTCCCGGGCAAGGTTCTTAAAGAAATTCAGGCCATCCCGGCGGTGCGAGCGGCGCAGGTGATCCAGGTGGAGTGAGAACCTGAACTTGTCGGGTCATTGGGGTGACAAGGTCATGGATTCATGTCGGTGTCATGAATTCACTGGGCGATGAGAGTCTGGGTTTTCAAGATCAACACGCGGCGGGGCTGGGAATTCGATACGTACTTCAACTCGCGCGCTCGCGGACCTTATGAACTTGGAGATGAAGGCTGGATTCGCAGCGTTTCGAGCCTTCGCTTCCTGCGCGAAGAAGTGAAGCGCGGCGATCTCTTTCTTTGCTATGAGGTGGACCGCAAGCGCATGCTGGGTCTTGCGCGCGCGGTCTCTGATGGCCGGGATACCGGGGCAGGTTCGCTTCTCGATTTTTGCCCTCCTTCCGAAGCCGTTCGCTTGCGAAATCCCCTGAAACGCCATCCTGATCTGGATCACATTCTCGCATTCACGCCGCATCGCGGCCGCGGAACGGTGCAGAAGATTGATCCGGATGAATTCCGCGAACTACGCCGCCGCATCCTGCGCAAGAACCCTGAACAAAAAAAAGCGTTAGAACGCCTTTGGGGCGCCCGTGGATAGCGCCGGGCTTTCTGTATTACTAACCGTAGAATTCCTCTCGCTCCGCAAAGATCTTTGCCATGCGAGCTGATGCTTGTTTTCGTGAGAGCTGCTCTCTGAAATCTGGAATTTGAAATTTGGCTTGGGTTGCGGCTCTGCCACGCTCCGGAACGCCGCCTCGAAGGGCAGCGCTACTTTTCGGTGAGTTGGCGGAGAGAGTGGGATTCGAACTATCCAACCCTATTCATAATTCAGAAGTTGCTGATTCTAAAAGTCGCAGATTTGCCACCTCTGAAAGCTGGTCTGTCTATTGCGGCTTCATCGCAGCCTCTCTTGCCCTGCCCCGATTTGCGTTGCCACCGGCTGCTTCGGCTGCGGCGCTTTTATATCTATCATTTCGAGGGCCTAACCCTGAAACGCATCTGGGGTAACAATATGTCTTCTCGTTTCCGTGCGAGCACCTCGTCATAACGCAGGAGGGTAGCCAAGTCTCTTCCACCGCGTACCGCCCTCTCAATGCCTTTTTCGATTCTCCGAAGCTTTTCAGCTTCTTTTATTACGCTCGACAAGCGAGCCTGTGGAATAACAACCACCCCATCTTCATCCCCCACCACCCAATCTCCAGGGTTGATCACCACGCCGCCACATTGAACGGCCACATTGAACTCACCCGGATATTCGGCACCGCCCGCGTTTGGCACAACCGCCCGCGCAAACACTGGAAAACGATCACGCCTTATCTCTTCGAGATCGCGGATAGCTCCATCGATTACCACGCCAGCGGCACCTTTCAACCGCGAGGCTATGGTGATTAAGATGCCCCACAGTGCGGTGTTCAATTCTCCTTGTCCATCAATGACAAGCACATAGTCTTGAGGACACGATGAGACCGCCTTCCCCACCATCAAAATGTCCGCCGTATGGACCCGCAAGGTCACTGCGGGCCCGGCCATACGACAATTAGCAGACATACATTTCACGTCATGGTCCATGGCGCCTGTCTTTCCTAAAGCGTCAGAAAGCAGGGCCGTCTTTAACGCCAGTAACCGCTTCTTTTGAGAGAAAATCGTACTATTCGTTGGAGATCGCTTCATTTCACATAACCACTTGGGCAGGATTAATGGCTTTATGCTGTCCTTTATGCGCGGTGATTTCAAACGCTTTCGGAACCGACTCGATGCCGCGCAGAACGTGCGTGATTGTCGGCTGGATTTGGACACGCCCTGACGCTGCAAGTCGCACTGAGTGCTCGAGGTGTCCCATTGTGCTGATGTCGGGAAAGAGCCATCGCAAGCTTCGCTCACGCATGAAATCAATATCGACATCTAAGGATCCGCCGAACCACGAGACGCCGACCAGTTTGCCTCCTGAGCGAACCGATTCGATAGCCTGCAACAGCGTTTTGCTGCCTGAAAGGCCCTGCTGCGGGCTGCCCCCAGCGCACTCAAAGACCACATCGGCTCCGTCGCCTCCCGTCAAATCCGCAATCGCAACAACCGGGTCGGCAACACGCGCATTAATGATGTGGCTCGCCCCCAGCTCCTTCGAGATATGACAGGCTTCCTCGCGCACATCAACCGTAATAACCATACCAGCCCCGCTCACTCGGGCTATCTGCATACACTCAAGTCCCATACTGCCTTGACCGAAAATAGCAACTGTGTCGCCCATTTCGATTTCAGCTGTTTCAACAGCAGCGATACTATCACTCAGTGACTGGAGGCAGGCTGCCTCGTTATTTGAGAGTCGTTCGTCCACCTTCACAAGAGCAATCTCCGGAATCGAGGCCAATTCCGAGAAGCAGCCCGGGAGCTGAAACCCGATGATCGGCCCCTTTCGGCATAAATCGGCGCGCTGGGAAAGGCAAAGCGAACAGCTCCCGCAAGGCAGTTTTGCCCGTGCAGCCACGCGATCGCCTGGCTTGAACCTCGAGACGCCTTCACCGACTTTAATAACCTGGGCGCAAAATTCATGCCCGAACAACTGTACTGGGGCTTCCGACTCAAGCCTTTTCTTGATTCGCTCGTAGGCCAAGGTTCGGATTCCGCAGGCAAGTTGCGCCTCCGTTACACTCGGCTGAATGCACAGGATGCGTGCGATGACATGATTCGGTTTCAGCGGCGGCTCTGGAATTTCATCGAGTCGCATATCGTTAAATCCGTAAAATCGCCATGCCTTCATGTGAGTCTCCATCCATCGGTAATCCCTCGCCCCTAGAGTTCCTTTACAGTTCTTGGGACCTGCGTTTCTTTCCACAGGAGCCAATAAACATTCAGTGGCAACCGGACAAAGTGCCCGTCCCCCGGACTCATCTTTTGAACTCTATGCGAGAGCGGTAAAGCGGCCTGCCGCTAACACCGCTTATGCGAAGGTGATAGAGGCCGCCTCCGCGGGGAGCCACCTCGTTGTATCCGGGCGGCTTCATCGCATCGGATATTTTGCTGGCGGCGGTTGTAACATAAATATCATCGAGGTCAGCCCCGCCGAAGGCGACCGCGGTGACCTGAGTTACCGGAAAGTATACTTCCCTTTCCAAGGTGCCGTCGGGCCTGTACCGTTTCAGTCGCGAGCCAAACCATAAAGCAACCCAAACACACCCCTCAGCGTCGGTTGTCATCCCGTCGGGCAGACCCTCTACTTCTGGAATCTCAGCGAAAATACGCTGATTCGAAAGATTACCTGTGAAGCGGTCATAATCGAACAAATATATCCGGCGCAGTTTTGAGTCAGTGAAGTACATCCTTTTGACGTCAGCGGTGAACCCCATACCGTTGGGAACGCCAAATCCTTCGAAAAGTTCCACGACTGCTCCGTCCCGATCAATCCGGTACAGGCGGCCGCTACCCCCTAACGCTCCTGCAAAGACCCGTCCCTCAGGGTCGGCAACAACGTCGTTAAATCGGTCGTTCGCAGGGCAGAGGTTACATGCGACTTCGCGCTGAGTCCCATCGAGGGTAAGAATCGAGATGCGGCCATCCTGGAACAACAGGAGGCTCCCGTCTTCCTGCAATACCATCCCTCCGGTTACAGGTCCCTTACTGAACTGCCTCAGCGCCCGGGTGGCTGGTGTATATGAGTAGACGATTCCAGCAGAAATGTCCAAGAAGAATAGTGATTCCGCGTCAGGATGCCAGAGGGGATTTTCGCCAATCTCGCACGCGATGTCCGCAACAAGTTGGGGCTGTTCATGTCGTGTCATTTGGTTGTCGATGTAACCAGAGGCGAGAGTCCACCCCCAGGGTGCTTTACGCGAGGCCGCCAGAATTCGTAAGGCCTTGATCTACAAGGGTATAGGGCTACAAAGCAAGGCATTGAAAATCTCATCCTCACTGCAACCCAACCTCAACCAGATTGCCTGCAGAAATTGAGAATTGGCGGATTACCCGGCGCGTTTCCCGGTCGACCACTTTTGCGGTTACCGCTTCCGCCGAGGCCGCTAGAACTTCAAGGTGACCATCCTTTGAGACCATCAGTTCGAATGCCGGCTTTTCTGAAACGAAAATGAATTTTTTCTGCAGCGATTCAGGAACAACTTTGTGCTTCCAGGCACTTTCGACGGGCGCCGTCGTATAAAGAATGTGGTTCTTTCCATCGACCAAGATCGTTAGAGGGTTTCCCCGGTATGGAAGATTGGAAACGGCCATCCAGTCCCATCCGCGAGGTAGCACCGGATCAACCCGAAGAGCCGTTGGATATGGGGATATGCCGACTAGCCCCTCCAACGCTGTCCATATGTAAATCCCTGGCACAAAAGGGCTCAGTGGCATCCCTTTCTGAATCAAGTTGTCACCATTGAAGTACTCTGGAAACTCCCCTGGAACGACATTGTAATGAACAGGATCATTCTGTGCTGAAAGCAGAAACGTCCCTCGGAGAGCGCGTAGCGTAAAATCGGGAAGACCTTCTTTGCCTGCAGCTTTGCCAGCCCAGAGAGCCGCGTTCGCCACACCCCGCCAAGAAGGCCGTAGTTCTCAGGCGTTGAGACAGGTTGATATCCGGGTTGCGCCG
>DATGKJ010000097.1:0-2400 GCA_035294685.1 Terriglobia bacterium
GAACTACGAAGTGGTGGCGAAGCATCGCTCGGCCCGAGAGGTGGTGGAAGAGTTTCGGAAGTCCAAAGGCTTGTGAGCGCACGTGTGAGGGCATTTTGAACGGAGATGGAGAGGCTATCTTGCGGCAAAGAAAGATGGAGAACGAGCCTGTGCCAATGCCTGACGGAACTTTAGCCTGGGACCGGGCGCGGAAGCTGGCGTTGCGAAGGCTTAATCGGATGATTCGCCTGGAACCCAAGATTCTGCGCGGAGATGACCCGGACGCCATTCATGATTTTCGCGTCGCCAGCCGGCGATTGCAGTCAGCGCTTGATTTCCTGATGGGGTCGCCCCGCGCAGCCGGAATCCGCAAGGCTCGCCGCAAAATCAAGCGCTGTCGGAAAGCCTGCTCAGCGGTGCGCAATTGCGACGTTTTCATTCAGCGCATCGAAAAGGCTCTGACCAGGACCCGCGGGCCGTGTCGAGAAGCCTGGGAAGCGGTGCTGGATTACGTTCGTGAGCGGCGGAGGAAGGCTCATGCAAAAGCGTCGAAGAAATTGGGCAAGTTAAATTTTGCGCAGGTTTATACGCTGCTTCGGACTCATCTGGAATCCGACACACCGCACATGAGCATGGAGCCTGGTTCTGAGCTTTCTGAGGGATCGCAAGGGCGGGAGGCGCCGTTCCAAAATTGGATTTTCGAGCGGTTGAATCAGGCGCGGACAAATTTTGAGAAATATTTTGCCCGCGCGCAAGGCTCGTCAGACGTTCAGGCGATTCACCGCGCGCGCATCGCCACCAAGAAGCTTCGATACCTGATGGAGATTCTCGATCATTTTGGAGTGCAAGGCAGCCGCCCGGCGTTAACCCGGCTGCGAGAATTGCAGCAGCATCTTGGCGATTGGCATGACCTGGAAGTGGCGGAGCAGATGATGGAGGATATGATCGCCCAGCCGGACTTCTTGCGCGAGCGCCTGAACCTTGCGATGCAGGTGCTGCGCCTGATTGCGCAAACCCGAAAGGCCAAGAGCCGGCTTCTGGCCCGGGCCAGGGAATGGACCCTTGCCGGAGCGGGTGACGAGGCTCCGGATCAATGGGCTTCGTTCTCTCTAAAGTGCGGAATTAACCACTGAGGCGGAAGCCATATGGCTGGCGGCGCGAATCATGGGCTGGAAGTTTTCTTTGGGCCAGACGGCCAGCAGCAGGACTTTACCCCTGGGGGAGATGTGAATGTAGAACACACGGGAATCATGCTCAATCTCGTAGAAGTTCCTTCGGTGAGCGTCGGCGAAGGCGGGAACCCCTTGCGCCAGCAGGTCCCGAAGCTCCTGAATCTGTTCGGGCGCATGATTCCATATATCCTCAATCTCGACCTTGCCATTAAGTTTCAGCAGCATAAGCCCTCTCTTTTCCTGCTCAAATTTTGTCTTACTGATATACGATGCCGGCTCGGCAAAAGTTTCGTCTTTTTATTGTTTTCTTGGGCTGCTCAAAATCAATTAGACGCAACGAGGGTTGAAAAGGTCACCTTCAGGAAAGACAAAAATTCGGAAAGGTTAGAATTCTTAAGGAATCAGGCGTTGGACCGGAAATGCCGCGCGCGCGGCGACGGAATGGATCGTCACGATAATTTGCAGCCGCGCTAGCTCTTGGGGACAGCGGCATCTGCCTTTTCAGGTTGCGAGGCTGGGAGTGGGTGCTCGGGGGCTGTGATCTTCGTTGCAGCCTGGAACAGCGCAGGCTCCGTTTTTAACTCCTTCGTTCGCTCGCCATCCAGGATGTGCTTGATCCCTTCCTGAAGCTGTTCAAAAATCGAGCGGATGTCCTGCGTGGCGTCGATCACCTCGAAGCCGTATTCCTCTGCGAGCGTATCGAACTGCCCCAGCAGGGCTGTCTGATATTTGCGGAAGCTTTCATACATATCTTCGCTCGGATGCAGATCCATGCCGGATTCCCAGTAATCGAAGCCGCGGGAGAAAACCACACGCGGAATCAAATCATCGACGCCGATGCGCAGATAAAAGACGACGTCAGGTTTGAGGGCAAAGCTGTAAAGATTCCGCAACCAGGGAACATCCAACCCGCGCACCAGGGCGCGCGCCATGAGCGAATAGATATACCGGTCAGTCAGCACCACGAAGCCGGCCTGAAGCGCCGGCACAATCTGATGAATGAGCCGGTCCGCAAAGTCTGTTGCATAGAAAAGAGCCAGGGTGATGCGGCCCAGCGTGTGTCCCTCTTTGGCCTTCTTGATTCCTTTTCCGGCCAGGGCTGACCGCGTCATTCCGGTATCCACCACGGCATGGCCCTGATGTTCGAGCCAGGGCTTCAGGAGACTGATCTGGGTCGAGCGCCCGACCCCGTCCGTCCCTTCGATGACGATCAGCTTGCCGCTAAGCTCCGCCAGGTTCATGCCCTGCA
>DATGKJ010000098.1:0-10881 GCA_035294685.1 Terriglobia bacterium
TCCCGAGCAGGCTGTGGGGATGGCAGCGGATGCGCTGGACGGACGTTCGGATCTTTATTCGCTTGGGGTCATCCTTTATCAGATGCTGACCGGAGATCTGCCCATCGAAGGCTCGAATGCTATGGAGACCGTCCTGGGGCATGTGTTTTCGGAACCTCGTCCTCTTCGCGATCGTCCGGAACTTGAAATCCCCGAGGTGATCGATACACTGGTTGGGCGAATGCTGGCCAAGAATCGTCAGGATCGGCCCGCGAGCGCGACGGCCGTGGTGGATCAGCTTTCAGCCTGGGAGAAGAAGCCCGCGCGGCCCCGACCCGCTGTGATAGAGCCGGATCGTTCCGTCGCGGCGAAGAATGCTGCTCCTGCGCCGGAACCAGTGATTCAGAACCGAAGAATTTCGCAGCGTGAAGAAATTATTCCAGAACTCCAGCCTATGGCTTCCGCCCCTTCGCCTGCTTCTACCCCTCCGCCTGATGCTTTTATAGCCGATTTGAAGCCAGATCTCGCTCTTTCAGCGTCCGGGATGCAACCAGACAGCGCCACCGTCGATACCCAATTGGATCGCCCTCCGGAACCCGCTCCAGCCCGCACTCCGCCTCGCGCGCGGCCCGCTTCGCACGCGGATTCCGTCATTTTCAAGAGTTACGTCGTGAAAAAAGGGGTTCCGGCCAAAAAGGAGCCATCCCATCGATGGGCTGTTGCGATCCTTATTGTATTGATTCTGGCCGGCGCAGGATGCGGCTGGCTCTATGAGACAGGACGAACTTACTGGTTCCAGCCCGAGTTTTTGAAGGCGCGTATCTCTTCATTTTTTTCTTCGGGATCATCAGGGAATCTGCCGCCAGTGGAAGAGGTTCCGCCCCAGGCGACGCCGCAATCAGGTTCAACCGCGACTCAGTCTGCGCCTGCCTCTTCGCCGCACCAAACGACACAACCGAACACTCCTGCTTCAGGCCATTCGCTTTCCGATCAGTCACAGTCCACGCAGCCTCCCGCGAGCCAGCCTCTCCACCCTTTGGCTCCAACGCCCGATGCTAATAATGTGAACCAGGTGAACGCCGCCACATCGTCAGCCTCCGGTGAGGCCGCATCCTCGGCTCAGGCGCATGCCCCAGCCAGCATCGCGCGGAAAACAAGAATCGCCAGGACGAAAGTCTTCACACCCACGGAAGTCGTCGACAAAGCATCCATCATTCGAGGCGCCACAACGAAGGGGGATTACTACTTCGACCGCGGAGATTATGATGAGGCAATCCGCGCCTATCAAGTGGGTCTTTCCCAAGATCCTTCCAACCAGCAACTCCTTGCGGATATTGAGCGCGCAAGAAGAGCAAAGGCCGCTGAAGCAAAATACCTGGGTCAGTAACGCTGGTTGCCTACATCCGTGAGAGGTGACGATGAGAAACCTGACTTTGCGGGCTACGCCCGGAATGCAATGGATTGCGGCAATCTTTCTGGCGCTTTGCTGGATTTCGCCCATGCCGCTGGTGGGCGCCCAGAAGCCTCTAAGCCAGCAGCAGATTATCGGCCTGGTTGAGGGAGGAGTCGCCAGCCAGCGCATTGCGCACTTGGTGCAGGCGCGCGGGATCGATTTTGAAGCGACTCCTCAATTCCTGGCGACACTCAAAAGCGCGGGGGCCGGGCAAACGCTATTGAATGCGCTGAAATCGGCCAATCAACAGATTTCGCCTGCGGCTGAAATCTTTGCTGAGAAGAATCGCCAGGCCAGGGCGGATGTGGCGAGAGGGAAGTCTTTTCTCGATCGTAAGCTTTGGACCGAGGCTGAAGGAGAGCTTCGCAGGGCGATTCAGCTTGATCCCACAGATCCTGCGGCTCACTTCTACCTGGGCCACGCGTTGAGCGAAGAGAAGAAATGGGACGAGGCTATTGCGGAATATCGAGAAACCATCCTGTTGGCGCCAGATTCGGCGCCTGCGCATTGTAACCTGGGCAATGCTTTGCTGGCAAGAAACGACCTGAAGGAAGCTGTCGCGCAGTATCAGCAGGCCCTCAGCCTGAATCCTGAGGATGAGAAGGCTAATTACGCTTTGGGGGTTGCCCTCTACAATCAGGGTGATTTTCCGCGCGCAGAGGCGCAGTTTCAAAGAGCGGTTGAATTGGAGCCTGAGGATGCGGACGCGCTCTGCGCTTGGGGATTGACGCTTTTTCGCCAGAATCATCTGGATGACGCGATTAAGGAATATCGTCAGGCCTTGAGACTTAATCCTCAGAATGCATCGGCGCATGCGGGACTTGCTTACGTGCTTTTGAAGAAGGGCGAACGACGCCAGGCGCTTGAGGAAATGCGGGTAGCCGCATCTCTGGCGCCGCAGGACCTGCGTTATCGCGCGACCTATCAGAAATTATGGAGCCAGTTGAATCGATGAGTCCGCCTGCGTCATCGTAAGGCTGGCGGCTAGCCAACGCCCGCTCTTATTTCCAGACGGGAGGTCATTTGCAAGATTGCAAAGCGGCGGGTAGTGTCCTGGTTTGTTGTGTGGCATGGGCGTCTCGCCCGTGAAGCGTTGAACCGCCACGGACAAGATGGCCGTGCCACGTGATGCAAGCCGGATTTAGGACACTATCAAGCGGCGTGTCCTTATCCCTCAGCGCCCTCCAGGGCATCGCTTCGGTCTCGCTTGAAGCGAAGAGCGACGACGGCGATTAGAGCGATCGCCGCCGCCATCGACGCAATAGCATTCTCGCCCATAATATGCGGGATGCTGCTCGGTCCGTGGCTCCAGCCGACCAGAAGCATTGCCGCTCCGCCGCCAAGTCCTCCGCTCATATTGAGCGTTCCGGTTGCAAATCCGTAGTTCCTTTCCGAGACCACATCGTAGGCGGCGGCGAACGCATTGGCTGCCATCGCGCCGGCAAAGAAACCAAAGGCCACCGCGGCCAGCTTCAAGCCCTGAAGTGAATTGAGAGACACAGTCCAATAAGCGAACGGAGCGCAAATCAAAAGCCCCAGCGCGCCGATATAAAAGCGTCCGGAGTGAATTTTGCCGGCAATCAGGTCAGCAACGGGGCCCCAGGTTAGAACGCCTGCAACAGAACCGGCTTGCAGATACACTGTCGCTGTAAAACCGCTTGCAGCCAGCGACGTGTGAAATTTCTGAAAAACAAATGCGGGCAGCCAGCCATAGAATATCCACAACATAGCGCAAAACACGAAGAAGGCGAAAAGAAGGATTACGTAGCAGGGTGATCGGAAGATTGCAAGAGGGGCTGCGGGCGCTGGCCGCTTCCGGGTCATCTGCGCGGTTGGACGGCGAAAAACGGATGCCAGGACTGCGGCATAAATCATGCCCGCAGCCGATAAAGCCCAGAAGCCTTGACGCCAGCCAATCGTTTCCGCTGCCCAGCCTCCAAACCACGCTCCGGCAACAATTCCCGCAAATTGGGCAGTTCCATGAATAGCTAACGCGGTGGAGCGCGAGCGTTCGGAGTGCCACACAGCGATCAAACCTAACGCTGCCGGAATGTACAAAGCTTCAACGATCCCCATAATCACCCGCCAGCCCAGTAAAGAGTCCACTGACGAGCTGAGGCCCGTCCCCAGAGTGGCGAGACTCCAGAGAATGAGGCTTCCAATCACAAGGCGCTCGCGCCGGATGAGGTCGGCGAGACAGCCCGTGAGGGGCATACACAAGGAATAGGTCCAGACAAACGTTGAGCCGGTTAATCCCAATTGAGTTTCTGAAAAATGCAACTGCTTTCTGAGGATGGGGAAGATTGAAAAGATGGCTTGACGGTCCACATAGTTCAGCAGGTAGGTCAGCCAGAGAAAGCCCACCAGAATCCACGGATAAGCCGCGCCGGATTTTCTCGCCGAGTCGCGATCGAAAAGCACTGTGGACGCCCCCGAAAACAGACGAGATGAAGGAAGGGTATCACGATGCGCAGGCGGCGATGGAGCGTCGAGGCATCTTGCGCATGGGAAACTGATGGGCGGCTAACTTTCCGAGCGCAGCAAGGAAGGATCGAGTTCGATCCCAAGCCCGGCACCGGGAGGAACCGAAGCGCAGCCGTTACGGTATGTGATCTCGGTTCCTACGTGGCGGGTGTGGTAAAGCGGGCCGATAATATCGTGACAGACTCTTTGCGAGAGGTTCGGGATGGCTGCCGCCAAGTGGAGCATCGCTGCCGAACCAATTTCCCATTCCAGATTGCTGCCAATGGTGCACTCCAGGCCCGCCGTTGCCGCCATCTGGGAAATCTCGAATGAGCGTCCAATGCCGCCGTTCTTGCCCGGATAAATGCTGATAATGTCACAGGCATCCCGGCGGATGGCATTCAGGGCGTCGTAGGGCGTAAAGACAGATTCATCGAGCATGATGGGGATGCGCGTGCGTTGCCGCAGCCGTGCGCATCCGCGAAAGTCGCCGCGGCGAAGCGGCTCTTCGATGACGTTCACTCCCAGCCGCTCGAGATGGGGGATTGCCTCCACGGCCTCACTTTCAGACCATCCGGCGTTGGCATCGATGCCGATTGGGAAGCCATCCCCCAGCGCATGCCGCACCGCCTCGACGCGCTGGATATCTTCGCTCACTTCCAGGCCCACCTTGACTTTGACCGCTTTAAGACCGAGCGACACGGCTTTCGCGGCGACTTGTGCCGCATGGGAAGGCGAGAACGCCCCGATAGAAAACCTGAGTGGTATTTCAAACGAGCGTCGCGGCCCGCCAAGCAGAATCTGAATCGGAACGCCGAGCGTCTTGCCGGCCAGGTCGAGAAGCGCCATTTCAAGAGCTGCCTTGGTAAAGGGATTCCCTACGAGCGCGCGATCCATCTTCCCCCGCAATTCGGAAATATGCAGAGGGTTCTGACCGATCAGCTCTGGCGCAAGGATATCCTGGATAGCGGCCAGCGCGCTTGCTTGCGATTCCCCGCTCCATCTGGGGGCTACGTTCGCCTCGCCCAATCCGCGAGCGCCCGAATCAGCTTCGATTGTGACAATGACGTATTGTGAGAGCCGATGTTCTCCCAATGAGCTCACAATGGCGAGTTCAGGATTGACCTGAATGCTGACAGGGTAGGCTTTGATCGATGTGATTTTCACTTCGGCGACTCGCTCGATGATGATCTGTGACGGTTAAAATTAACTGCGCAATCCCTCTCCATGCGCCTGTGACCAGTTTCCCAGTATGCCATGCGTCGCGCCGAGATTGTGGGTCATCTCCAAAATCACAGGCTTATTGTTCAGCGGGTTGAACGCTTTCTTCCCCGATTGAAGTTTGAATGTTGACGATGCTCGCGAGACCTCACTATGCTCCTTTTGCGCGAAAAGGAAAATATGCCATTCGGTTGCATGGATCGTGACAGCAAATGTGCGGCGGGCTGAGACCGCCCGTTTTTTCGCTATGTTGCAAGGTTGCTGAAAAATTCTTTAGGCATGCCGCGCTGAGTCTTACTCTTGTCATTCTGAGCGGCGCGAAGAATCCCTGCATTTAAAGAATCAAGCAGAGACAGAGATTCCTCGTCGCCTTCGGCTCCTCGGAATGACAGAGAGAGCGATTCTTTTGGCAGGCCGCTACGAGCTGTGTTACAGCGAAAGACATCATCATGGACAACCCTCAGTAACCTGATTCAAAAATCAAACCGGCCGGAGAAAATCGATGAAGCGTCTATTGAATTCTGTCATTTTGATATTTTGGATTTGTGGCGCTGTCCTGGCGCATCCCCCACGCGTCCGCATCAGCGCGTGGTACTGGCTGAATTCGGCGCCCAAGACTGATTGGCAAGGCGATTTTGTTACGATGCGTAATCTTGGTTTTACCGCGGTCGTCCTGGGCTGGGGAATTGATTCAGCGGCGTTCAGATACAAGGCAAGAATGGCTGATACGCAGGATGCCATGCGCTGGGCGCATGAGGCCGGGCTTCGTGCTTACCTGATCATGTGGCACCCATGGGCCAACTCCCTTCCTCGCGAGCCCCGATTCCAGGCGGTGGATTCCGCCGGCCATCTCCTTAACACCTTTGATGTCTTCAATCCTGAGTGGCGGAACACGCAGTGGAAACAGTATCTCCAGATGGTGGCGCGTGGGTTGAGCAAGGAGCCGGCTATGGCAGGCTACGTCTTCGACGACTCATTCGGCATCGGCGGCGGCGATGCGATTTCGTATGGAAAGTATGAACAGCGCGCTTTTGGCGGTGAGTTGCCTCGCAAACCTTCCGACCCGCGATGGGATGAGTGGGTCAAGGCCCGTGAAGGCTGGTGGGTAGACTGGGCGCGGGACACTGTGCGATTCATTCGTGACGTTGACCCGAATCCGGAGCACCCAATCTATCTTGAGGACAGTTCAGGCGATGTCTTCAGTCCGAAGCTTCGAGACAGCGTGGGGGTGGATTTCCCGCGCGTGGCAAAGCAATTTGATGCCTTCGGAGCCTACACAGGAAATTCCTGGAACTCTTCGCCCGATTCGGGAAAAAAGACCGCCCAGCGCACGCAGGATGTGCTGATGCGAGTAAGAAAGGTTGTTGATCCTCGAAAGCTGACCATCTACACTTTTTGGGTGGCGAACGCCGCGGATGAGCTGAAACCCGGGCCAGCCAGGTACCCCACGGCGGAACAGATCAAGCTCATCTGCGAAGCAGCCTTGGAAGCCGGAGTCCAGCATCTGGATATGTACGGCTACCGCATTGGAGACTATCGTGTGACGCCCGCGACTTTGCCCAAGGTAACGCCCGGCTCAGGGCCCCGATATCCGCTGACCGGTCAGTTCCCTGGCAAATTCCTATGGGACCGGCCTGAGATTCATGAGGCGTTGGGCGCTTATCTCCGCAGCCTGAACGGGAAATAATCCCATTCGGAAATGCATTTACTTGACTGGATCATCGTCGCGGCTTACTGCGTCTTGCTGATCGCCGTAGGGTTTTACTTTCGGCGGCGCGCCACCTCCGGGATCGAAGGCTTTTTCCTCGGTGAGCGCAGTTTACCTTGGTGGGTGATCAGCCTTTCGGATACAGCGGCCTACACGGGCGGCGGCCAGGCCTTTGTGATGATCTTCTTCCTGGGCGGCTTTGCCGGAATCTGGCTGATAGCCTGGGTTAGCTGGGTCATCTGGATGCCGCTGGTTGCCGTGCTCTGGGCGAAGATGTGGCGGCGCTTGGGGGTGGTCACAACCGGGGAGTTTATCGAGCGCCGCTACGGAGGCCGGTCCGCCAGAGTTTACCGCAATGTTTTTGCCGTCTATGCGTGCCTGGCATGGGGCTTGGTAGCGTTGGCTTATAGCGCTGCTTGGATGGCGGCCACGCTTGCCCCGATGCTCGGCTGGACAAACGGGCAGGTGCTGGCGGTTTTCGGCGCTGTGGCGCTGGTTTACATGTTGCTTTCCGGGTTCCTGGCCGTCGCTTACAACGACGTGATTCAGTTTGTCATCCTGATGGCGAGCAATGTGCTGTTTGGAATTCTGCTGCTCGGAAAAGTGGGAGGGGCGCGGCATGCCTGGAGCAAGATTGTTGCCTTGCGAGGACACACTTTTCTTCAGCCCCTGCCGTGGGGCGATCACCTTGCAGCCATTTCGATTGTTGCGCTCTGTCTTCAAGGCTTTTTCTTTGCCGGATCGCCTTATGCGGGGGAAGGGTATACGGCCCAGCGGTACCTGGCGGCCAAGAACGAGCTCCATGCGGTTGCGGGGCAGGTCGCCAACGGAGCCCTCGCCCTGGTGGTGCGGCTCATCCCTTTTATCCTGATTGGCCTTGCGGCGGCGGTGCTCTACTCCCCGCAGGCGGTCGCTGTGCCCGCCCAGTTATGGGGTGATCTGGCGAAAAGCTATGCGCCGAGCGGCTTGTTTGGGTTGCTGCTGGTCGGCGGCTTGGCCGGCTACATGGCTGGCATCTGCGCCCTCGCGAACTGGGCTGCCTCCTACTTGATGAATGACCTTTACCGGCTCAGCCTCCGCCCGAAGGCCAGCGCCAAAGAATACGTATTGATGAGCCGGATCTTTTCGGGTTTGTTGCTGGTGCTGGCTCTCGTTTGGGGGGCGGCCATCGATCCCAAGCAGCTTGATAAATGGGTGCTATTCATCAATTCCGCTTTGATGGTTTTCCCTTTACCCCTGGCTTGGTTGAAATGGTTTTGGTGGCGCACGAACGTTTTTGGAGACTTGGTGGGAGTGCTGGGCGCGTTCCCGGCGGGATATATCGTCTGGTTCGGCTCAGATGCGGTTTTTCCGCGAGCCTTTCGGGCCTGGTTCTATCACCTTACACACTGGAGTCTGGACGGATTGGTGCCAGCGTTTGGGAATCTGAATCGGCATCCGTTTTGGGCGGGTTTTGGCATCCTGTTCGTTCTGGGCTGGGTTTGCATTCTGCTTGCAACGTGGCTGACTCGTCCCGAGACAGATGCTGTGCTGGCAAGCTTCTACAACTCAGTTCGCCCCATCGGGTGGTGGAAACCCGTGCGGATGAGGCTGGGAGCGACCCAGAAAGAAGAGGCTGAAGTGCGCGCGCAAACGCGACGCGATCTGCGGGCCTGCGCCTGGGGCGTAGGCCTCTATTTTGCGATGGTTGTTTCTTTCTTCTCCGTGATGGGCGGCCATCTGTGGGAAGCAGGACTCGCGGCTTTTCTGGCGGCGATTGCGGGATATTACTTTGTGCAATCGACTCTCCGGAAGAGTTCAGGAAAGCCCTGGGGAGTTATTGGTGAAGGACAGGCATAACGTGTGGCTGGCCGATAAAACAGCCGTAATAACGGGCGGCGGGAATGGAATCGGGCGCGAGATTGCACGCCGGTTTGCGCTGGAAGGAGCCCGCATCATTTCGGTGGATATCGATGCCGCTGCCAACGCAGAGACGGCTCGCATCATCCGCGAAAGCGGGGGACTCTGCGAGCCTGCCGAAGGAGACGTTTCGCAAGCCCAGGATGTGGAGCGCGCTTTTCAGACGGCCGGCAACGTGGATGTGCTGGTGAATAATGCGGCGGCTTGTCCGAACGATGGCTGGCTTCACGAAGTGCCGGAAGAAAGCTGGGACCGGATTCTCGCCATCTGTCTGAAAAGTGTTTACCTGTGCAGCCGCGTGGCGTTGAAGCAGATGATGGCGCGACGGGCGGGCGCGATCGTGAATATCAGTTCCGTCAATGCGCTTACCGGAATTCATCTGGCGGCCTATACGGCCGCAAAGGGCGCGATCATCTCGTTGACCCGGCTTTTGGCGCTCCAATACGGGCCTTATGGAATTCGCGTCAATGCCATTTGCCCGGGGACCATTATGACGGAAAGCGCGCGCCTGCACTACGAGAAACATCCCGAAGCCAAGGCTAGTTTGCTAGCTCTCTACCCCGGCGGCGCTTTCGGAGAACCTTCGGATATCGCGGAGTGCGCATTATATCTGGCTTCCGACCGGGCTAAGTTCATGAACGGGAGCATTGTGGTTGTGGACGGCGGAATGAGCGCAGTCCATCGCATTGAGTCCTTGTACCCTGATGCCTGAAAAGGTATGAAATAATGAACAGCCTCACGCGGAGACGCCGAGGCACGAAGAACAAGTAACCCCGGCCAGCGCTTTCTGACTGTGAATTTTCCTTTGCAACTTCGCGCCTTTGCGTGAGGTCTTTAATTTTCTTGACCCACGAGGAATGTCCATGGAAAAAGCAATGTTCCGGCTTGATGGAAAGACTGCCCTGGTCACTGGCGCGGCGACAGGCATCGGGGCAGGCATTGCGATGATGTTGGCGCGCCAGGGAGCGACGGTGGTTATCTCCGACAGGCCTGGTGAGTCGCTCGCCGCCACAGCGGAAAGCATAAAGCGCCATAACGGTTCCGTCATGGAATTAGAGATGGATGTATGCGACGCCGGGCAGGTTAGAACTGGAATCAGGAAGATCCAAGAGGCATTTGGCAAAGTCGATATCCTGGTGAACAATGCAGCGGTCAACCGCCCGGCTCCCGGCCTGGAGGTGACGGAAGAATCGTGGGATGATCACTTTGAAGCCAACGTGAAAGGCGGATTCTTCCTGGCTCAGAAGGTTGCTCCGATGATGATCCAGCAGAAGTGGGGGAGGGTCATCTGGATTTCGAGCCAATCGGGGCTGATCGGCATTCCCGGCCAGCCCGTCTATTGTTCCACAAAAGGGGCAGTCATTCAGTTGGTGAAGGTGCTGGGACTTGAGTGGGCAAAACACGGGATTACCGTGAATTCGGTTGCTCCAACTTTCGTCGAGACGAACATGACCCGAAAGAGGCTGCAAAATCAGGAATTCTTGCGGTTTGTTTTGGGCAAGATTCCGATTGGAAGGTTGGCGACTATTGATGAAGTTGCTGCGGCAGTAGCCTTCCTGGCCAGCGAAGAGGCTTCCATGATCAACTGCCACGCTCTACGTGTGGATGGCGGCTGGACCGCCTGGTGAACGTCTCATCTAGCCTTCGCTTGTCATTCTGAGCGACAGCAAAGAATCCGAAAGGCAGACAAGTGGCGAGCAAAAAATCGCTTCCGACGATTGGGCTATTCTTGTCTCTCGTCACTCATCACTGCTTTTACTCGTACCGCAGCGCGGTTGGCGCAGGCCATAGCACAGATCGGCGATAAGTTCGCCCAGCAAGCGCGTGCCCAGCGCTTCACGGCATTCTTCCTTGTAGCGTTGATAGCCGCCAAACTCTATGCGCGCCTGACGCTCTGCTTCCGTCCGCGACATGCCCTGTTGTTCCAGGTCGTCTGCCCGGTTCTGGATGTGCGAACGGAATTCTTCTTCCATCTCCCGCTCAACGCGAGAGCGGCGGGACCGCTGAGAACCGCTCCGATGGCCGCCACCAGCCGGTTCCAGCCTTCGGTCTCCTCCCGCAGCCGTCTGCGCCCCGCCGTCGTAAGTTCGTAATACTTCGCTCGCCGATTGTTCTCCGATACGCCCCACGTGGCCTTCAACAAACCTTGCCGCACCAA
>DATGKJ010000099.1:0-2621 GCA_035294685.1 Terriglobia bacterium
ACGGCATTCGCGCCCAGGCGCACAAAAGCGGGCAAACCGTGAAGCTCTTTTCCCGCACGCTGGATGAGATTGTGGAGTTTCCAGAGCTTGCTTCCCCGTTACTCCAAATCCCGGGAGAATTCATCTTGGATGGAGAAATTCTCGCCTGGCGCGATGGTCCTCTGCCTTTTACCGAGCTTCAAAAGCGATTAGGCCGAAAGCAGCCGGATTTCTGGCTTCATCGGGATATCCCCGTCACTTTCATGACGTTCGACATCCCTTACTGCGACGGCAAGCTTCTGCTCGACACACCGCTTACCGAGAGACGTCAACGCCTTGAAGCTTTATTGACTGAGAGACAATCGGTTGAAGTCCGGCTGGCGCCCGTCAAGGTTTGTCGTTCCGAGAACGAGGTTCAAGATTTTTTCGACGCCGCGCTGGCGCGCGGGAATGAAGGCGCGATGTGCAAAGCTCCTGGATCGGCCTACACACCTGGGCAGCGAGGCCGATCGTGGTTCAAACTCAAGCGCCCCTTCGCCACTCTCGACGTGGTGGTTACCTCCGTCGAATATGGTCATGGAAAGCGGCGGAGCTTACTCTCAGACTTCACCTTTTCGGTGCGCGATCACGATCGTCTCGTGACCGTCGGCAAAGCCTATTCCGGTCTTACGGATCGCGAGATTCACGAACTGACGCAATATTTTCTGGAGCACACGATTGAAGATGGGGGCTTCTGGCGGCGTGTGGAACCCAGCGTGGTTATTGAGGTGGCCTTCAACAACATCCAGCGCTCCAGCCGCCACGAAAGCGGCTATGCGCTGCGTTTTCCGCGGATTGTGCGCCTTAGGCCAGATAAATCCCCGACAGACATTGACACGCTGGACCGGGTGAAGGAATTGTATGAGAAACAATTCAGCGGGCGAAGCGCCGAACCATAAGGACGAGAAGGGGATTCTTCTCTCGCATTGCGGAAGAGAAGAATGATATGATAGCGCTTCTGGATTTGCTGGTGTTGGGACGCCTTGACTTACGGAAGACAGAGGCTGACTACTTTCCGCCTTCTGCTTTCTGTTCACCGCTTTCCGCCTTTTGCCTTCTGGCGTTAGGCGCTTCCAGCGGAATCTTTAAAATGGGGACTCGATCATGAAAAGAAGAACGGCCTTGAAAGTTGTGGCGCTGGGGACGCTTGCTCCGCCGGGATTTGAAGCGTTGAGCAAGATCGGTTCAGGCGGCACAGCATGGGCGGCTGAGAACTATCAACTCCACTTCTTTACGCCGGAGGAGAACGAACTCCTCGATCGACTGATGGAGATGATCATCCCGGCTGACAGTCATTCCTCGGGCGCGCATGCCGCCCAGGTGAGTCTATTCGCGGACTTGATGGTATCCACCAGCAACGATCAGGTAAAGAACCAGTGGCAAAATGGGCTTAAGTTGCTACGCCAGGAAGCCGCTCGCAGTTCGTTGGCTGAGGCGCTCGCCAAAGCCGCTGAAAACGAAGGCCATCCGCAGACAGAATTGGAGCATTTTTTCGCAGCGCTCAAAGAGATGACCATCAATGGCTACTATACTTCGGCGATTGGAATCCATCAGGACCTGCAATATGTTGGAAACACCTACCTGCCATCATTCCCGGGCTGCACCCAACTTGAACACAAAACAACAAGTTGAGCAAGCTGCATCGGCTGCCTCAACGTTACTGGACAAGATTCGCTTCAAGCTTGCCAACATACGGTCTGAACTGCGTTGAAAGAACCCTCACCCACCACTTCGCGGTCCCCTCTCCCTTGCAGGGGGTGGGGGAAGCAGATTCCAGTGGCTTGGATGAAGACACGCCATCCCGACATGGTTCATTCCATCAACTTAACCCTGTATCGTTAAACTCTTACGGGACGGCGACGCTCAGCCACAATCGTCACCTGCATATCGCGGGCCAACCGCACTACCTGCTGCACCAGGCTCCGGCCAATGAGGGGAACGCGCGGGCCGCGCTGCGCGCGAGCCAGAAAGATCTGAGTGATCTGGTGAAATCGGGCGAAACCGACCAGGGTTGCAGCCACGTTCTTGCCTTGCAGGATTCGCGTTTCAATGTGCAGGTTGCGGGCAAAGTTCAGATGTTTTTCCAGCGCTTCGCGCTGGGCTGTGGGAAGATTCTGAAAATCAGAATTGGGCAGAACCGCGACGGCGAAGCAATCCGCGCGAAGGTAATCCGCCACGCGCCTGCCCCGGCGGACCAGCATGGCGGTGGAAGGGTCAGCCGTCACATAAATCAGAATTCGATCCGACGGCTGAACCTCTTCAGGATTTTGCATGGCGGCGCGGCTCTGATCCAGCATAAGAGTTTCAGAGCCCTCCTGCATCACCTGGCGCAGGTCCAGCTCGTGGGCCGTCTGCCGCAATGCCATTTCCCTGAGCACCACCAACGTGGAGGGCTTAAAGAAATTTTGCAGAGCCGCCTGGGCTTTCTCGGGAGCGTAAACCACGCCGCGCTTCAGCCGGTTCAGCAACGCTTCCGGCGGCAGATCGACCATCACCACCTCATCAGCCTGTTTGACAACCCAATCCGGCACAGTTTCCCGAACCTGCACGCCCGTAACCTGCCACACCTGGTCATTGAGGCTCTCGATGTGCTGAACGTTCAT
>DATGKJ010000100.1:0-11684 GCA_035294685.1 Terriglobia bacterium
TCCGTGAATCGGGCGATGAATCCTGTCGGAGAGCCGGATGCGGGAAATCCGCACGTCCGGTTCGATGAGCGGGGACGGGAAACGAGGCCGCTATTTTGTTGCTATCGCGCCCGCCCTCGACTCTACCTGTCGCTCAGAATGTCAGGTGAAGGCGCTGACTGTGGCTGCCCACTCTTTCGGCGATGAGGTTTCCTATTGCTCTCGCTTTGGATGGATGAAGTATAGTAAGCAGAAGGAATCCAGTGATCTGAGGTGATCCAGGAATAATGGCCAAAACGATTGTTGTTGTCGAAGACCTGATTTTCCTTTCCAAGATTCAGCAGACGGCAAAGCTGGTGAATGCGGAAATTGAGACCGCCCGGCTTGACGATTTGCCGGCCAGTCTCTCCCAGGCTCCGGCTCGCGCCATCATCCTTGATCTCAATCACCGCTCAGGGCGCGCGGTTGAAGCGCTCCGAACTTTGAAGTCCGACCCCTCGACGAAGAATATTCCGGTTATTGGCTTTGTCTCGCACGTGCAGGATGGTGTGGTAAGGGCCGCGCGGGAAGCGGGTTGCGACACGGTAATGGCTCGCTCAGCCTTTGTCCAGAAGCTTCCCGAATTGCTTCAGAAGCACAACCGACAGTAAAGGCCGGAGGCTATATCAAAAACAGTGATCAATGACGAGTGATGAGTGATGAGCAGAAAAATCAATGAAAGGTGCTGGTTGCTTTTTCTCGTCACTTTCCACTCATCACTGCCGTTGGGATTCCTTGCGGAGTTTATTCTGAATCGAAATACGGAGATTCTTCGCTTCGCTCGCTCAGAATGACAGTAGGAGAATTCAGGATGGCACGCGAAGGACTCAGAATGGCAAGGTGCAGAACTGTTTTTCAGCAACCTGCCAGAACCCGCTGACTTCAGACAACGTCATGCACCACGTCGGTGGGTTTAGCGACGCAGGCGTAAAGCGTGGGAAGGAAGAAGATACTGATGGCCAGGGAAAGGCTCAGGCCGCCGACAATGACGATGGCGAACGGGCGTTGAGAATCTGAGCCGATGGCGTGCGAAAGCGCGGCCGGGAGCAATCCCAGCGTAGCCACCAACATCGTCATCATGATGGGTCGCAGGCGCAACTGGCAAGCTTCCACAATTGCATCTTCCAACGCAAGCCCACGCGCGCGTAGCTGGTTGATGTATTCCAGCATCACCAGGCCAATCTGGGTGGATACCCCGAACAGGGCGAGCAATCCGACTCCGGAAGACACGCTGAAATAAGTGCCTGTAACCAGCAATGCGATGAGGCCGCCGAGAGGCGCCAATGCCACATCCAGCAGAATCACCCACACCCATTTGAATGAATCGAAGGCGGCGTAAACCAATAGGGCGATAATGAGCAACGTCAGAGGAATAATGATCTCAAGACGTTTGTTGGCAGCCACTTCATTGGCATATTCGCCGGCCCAATCGATTCGATAGCCGCTGGGCAGCTTCACCTTGTTGTTGACCTCCTCGATGGCTTGCCGGACTGTACTGCCCAGGTCACGCCCTCGGACGCTGTATTTGACGGCGATATAGCGCTCATTCCCTTCGCGATAAATCATGGATGCGCCTTCCTGGACTTTGATATCGCAAACCTGCCCGAGCGAGATTCGCGCGCCGGAAGGTGACAATATCCGAATATCGGCAATATCCTGCACCGTCTGCCGATAAGGCTTTTCATAACGCACCACGAGGTCAAATCGTTGGTCGCCAATGAGTATTTGACTGACCGTTTTTCCTCCGACGGCTGTTTCAACCGCATCCTGAATGTCAGAGACATTGATGCCGTAACGGCCTGCCAGTTCGCGATTCACAATGAGGTTGACGTTGGGTTGTCCCATGACTCGAAATACGCCGAGGTCTGCGATTCCCGGTATGCGCCGCATCACATCAGCGATTTCATCGGCTTTGGCTTCGAGGGTTTTGAGATCGGTTCCATAGATTTTGACCGCCAGGGCTCCTTTCACGCCACTGACGGCTTCATCGACATTATCTTCGATCGGCTGCGAGAAGTTCCAAATGACGCCGGGAATGGTCGATTCCAGCTTCTGATCCAACGCGGCGATGAGCTTGTCCTTATCAGAGCGGTAAGGTTCGGGCCACTGCTTTTGGGGTTTCAAGCCCACGTAATACTCGGTGTTGAAGAAGCCGGTGGAGTCTGTCCCATCGTCGGGGCGACCGACCTGGCTGACGATTTCTGTGGTCTCAGGAAACGAGGCAAATATGAGCCGGGCCTGGTGGACGATCCGTTCGCCTTCCGAAGGGCCCGTGCTTGCCGCGAGTGTTCCGCGCGCCCAGATGGCGCCTTCATCGAGATGCGGCAGGAATTCAGAGCCAATGATGCCGCTTGTGGCCAGGTAAATCATCACCGCAAAAAGCGCTCCGGCGCCTGCGAGCGTGGCTTTGCGATGGCGAAGGCACCAGCGCAGGGCGGCGCGATAACGCGCGCCGAGAAACAACAGGATGGGATTGTGCCATTCTTCGACGTGCCGGCGCAGAAGCAGGCTGGAAAGAACCGTTGAGATAACCAGGGCGAAAACCAAGCCGCCCATCAGCGCAAGGCCACCGTCCAGGCCATCGGATGAAACAGCTTTCCGGCCACGCCCTGAAGGGTGAAGATGGGAAGATAGGCGGTAATGATAATCAGGATTGCGTAAAAAACAGGGCGCTGAACTTCGTGCGCAGCCCAGTAGATGATTTCTCCAATGTTCTTATGTTTCCATTCGCGCAAGCTGATCAGGCGCAGGATATTCTCCACCATGACGACGGTTCCATCCACCACCATGCCAAAGTCCAGAGCGCCAAGCGAGAGAAGGTTTGCCGGAATATGACTCAAATCCAGGCACGTGGCGGCAAATAGAAGCGAAAAAGGGATAGTGGTGGCAACGATCACGGCGCTGCGGATGTTTCCCAGAAAGAAAAAAAGCAGGACCGTCACCAGGAGGAATCCATCGGTGAGATTTCTCAACACCGTATCCGTGGTGTATTGGATCAGATCGCCGCGATCGAGATAAGGCACAATTTTGACCCCGGGAGGAAGGACATGACGATTCAGCTCAGTTACCTTCTCTTCAATGCCCCGAAGCGTTGAGTCTGTTTGAGCGCCTTTGCGGAGCAGCACAATCCCTTCCACCACGTCGTTATCGTCCACAATGGTTCCGTCCGGGTTGCGGACGGTCTTCCCGATCTGGCCGAGCCGTATGGCATGACCCTGAATCACCTCGCCGACATCGCGCACCCGCACGGGAGTGCCATTCTGCACCTTGAGCACGGCGGCTGCGATGTCCTGAGTGTTCTGCATCAACCCCACAGCCCGCACGTTAAAGGCTTGCTGGCCGTGCTCCACGAAGCTTCCTCCGGCATTGGTATTGTTTGCCGCGAGGACCTGCTCAACCTGGCTCAGAGTAAGGTCGTAATTGATCAGTTGTTCAGGATTGATGAGCACCTGGTATTGGCGGGTGAGCCCTCCGAAACTCGAGACATCGACAACCCCAGGCACGGATTTGAATTGCCTTTCGAGGACCCAATCCTGAAGCGTTTTCAACTGCATTAAGTCGTAGCGAGGATTTGTGCTTTCAAGCGTGTACCAATAGATCTGGCCCACGGGGCTGTAGTCGGGCCCCAACATGGGTTGAACATTGGCGGGCAATACAACCCCGGACAGGCGCTCGAGGACCTGTTCCCGATTAAGCAGGTCGTCTGAATTGTCGGTGAAAATCATGGTGACCACGGAGAGGCCAAAAAGGGATTGCGAGCGCAGGTCCACCATGTGGGCAATGCCATTCATCTCGATTTCAATCGGAACCGTGATCTGTTGCTCCACTTCCTCGGCAGCATGTCCCGGCCACTGAGTAATCACCTGGACCCAAGGGGGAGCGACATCGGGATAAGCTTCAACCGGCAGGCGGTGGAACGAGATGATCCCCCAAACAAGCAGGGCTATCCCGAGGCTGAGCATGAGCCATTTCTCTCGAAGGGCGAAATCGACGATTCGTTGGACCATCGTTACTTTTCCGCCTCAACCGTCTGAGCAAATTGCAGTGAATTGGCTACCACTTTTTCGCCGGGTTCGAGTCCGCTCAGAATCTCCTGATAGCCTCCTGGCACGGCGGTTCCCGCCTGAACCGGCCGGCGCTCAAAGAGACCCAGTCCGGTGGGAACAAAGACCCAATATTGATCGTGCAGTTGGAAGAGCGCTGAGCTTGGAACCACCATCCGGGAAACCAGCTTGCGGGAGACGATCTTCACAGTTGCAAACATCTGCGGGCGCAGCGTTCCGCGTGGATTATCCAGGACAATCCGCACCGCGGCTGTCCGTGTCGAGGGGTCGAGCACCCGGGAGATGTTATCAACCTGGCCCCGAAAAACGCGGTCGGGAAAGGCATTGAAACGGACTTCAGCGAAATCGCCCAGATGCACCTTGCCAAGGTCGTTTTCATAAACGTTGGAAAGAACCCAGACCCGCGAGAGGTCAGCAATCGTAAACAGCGCCGAGGAGCTATCGACGGACTTCACGGCTTCGCCCGGCGAGATGTTCTGCTCCACAATTGTGCCTGAAATCGGAGCTTTGACTTCAATGAGCGGGGAGAGGTGATGGAGGTCCGCGCCAAGGATGCGGAGTTGTTGCGCCGCAGTTGCGAGGTCAGCCCGGCTCTTTTGCTCCGCGTCTTCAGCCTGTTGCAAATCCTTTAAAGAAATGGCGCCGTGCGAATAGAGTTCCTGAGCGCGGACGAGAGCTTCATGGCTGAATTGTTCGTCCGCCTGAGCCTTTAAGTAAACGTTGATGTCGGCGGAGAGGTCAGGGCTGTGAATCAGCAGAAGCGGCTGGCCCTTTTCAACATATCTTCCTAGCTCGGTTTTTACCTCCATCACCCGTCCGGCGGCGAGGGAGTAGACGTGAACCGTCCGGTTCACGTCAGGAACTACGATTCCCGGAAGCGTGAGCACCGTGGGAAGCGGCCGCATCCCGACGACTGCCAGCGGAAAGAGTTGAGGACGCTGCACGCGAAAGGCATTGCCCGCAGCCGGTTGCTCCATCACGCTCGACGAGGGTTTCGTCGGTTGATCAGACTGGCGCGGACGGCAGCCGGTAAGGGTCAATAAAACTGCGACGGCGAGCGCTAAAGTTACGCGCACTGTGAGTTCTTTATTCATTGCAGTTGCCGGCTAAACGCAATCGGAACGCTGGGATATGAAATCCGCGCGCCGATGGGAACGAGAAAAACCACAAGGCCAAGCTTGTTCTTTCACTTCAGGCAGATCAGCTCTGAAAGACGAATGCCCCTTGCGGAGTGTTTATTCCTGTCGAGCGCATCTCCAACCGAAAAGGTGGAGATGCGGCTCGGCATAAGAACCAGAATCCGCAAATAAGGGTTGGCCGAGCGGCGATTGGAGTTTGGGTTTATAGGAGGGTGTAGCTTGGAGGCGCGCGGCCTGTAGCGGCGGGCGACAGAAGCCCCTGGTGGTGAAACCAGGAGGGGTGAACAAGTGGAATATAACGAAGGGTCGGGGAAACGCCACGGCTCGTAGCCGCCTGAAAGTTACTCAGAACCTCAAGCAGTTGAGCGAGAAAATAACTCGCATGGCTGTGAGATGAATGAGATTCAGCAATGCTCTCGGCGTAAGTCGATTGCCAAATCGCCGGAAGTTGTTGCAGGCTAACCAGGTCGTCGCTGGCCGAGAGGCAAGGGAAAAGCGCCAGAGTGGCCGCCAGAACGGCTATCCCATGCTTGAGGCGCACACGCGCGTGAGGAGCGCGCCGGCGGGATACTTCGCGGATCAACCACACGCTCAGGGATGCGCTGACCACCCCGATCCAGAGCAGATTTAGAACAGTTTCAGGAGTCATTCCAACTAAAAACACTAACAAAATGCCGCTCGATCTTCAACCAATCTGCCTGCGTCATGCTCTGCTTTGTTCCACAACATCGACAATCGCATGGTTGATCAGGCTGGGCGCAGATTTGACCGGAGCAAGATTCTGGGATATGCTCGCTCCAACTCTTAAGGAGCGCAATCCCGGTGCATTCCAATCTCAGCCTGACGGACTGGCTCAATCTTTCTATCCTCGTGGGCATCTTCCTGACGAATCTTGTCGTCCTGAATGCCCTGTCGAGGAAAGCAGCGAGTGATGCAAACGTTCGCGATATCTGCTTGGCTCATGTCTTCTGGACGGCAAACTGGCTCGTGTGGTTTTTTGCATGGCTCGTTCACTTCAAGAGCACGAACTTGATTGTTGCAGACCTGCTGGATGATATCGGAGCCTTTTTTCTGATCGTTTTTGCTATAACCTTTGCCGGAGGATTCAGCAAACTGAAAGCCTATTGGTTTGTGATTGCGGGCTTTTTCATTATGGATGTGGTCTGGCTTGGGAGCGCCAGCGTCGTGACGCCGGACTCGGTTAACCTGGTGTCAGCTTCGAGTTTTAAGGAATGGGTGTTGAGCCTGGGCAGCGCAAGCCCTGAAGATATCATCTTTCGCCGCACCATCGTCTTCGCGCCTTCGCTTTGCCTGGTGATTGTGGCGTTGGGGCTGGTTGCCTGGTCCTTCGTTCAGCGCTTCAAGGAGTGGCAACTGAGCGCCCTCATGGCTTTGCTTACCGGAGTTTATGCTATCCTGCACGTTGCCCTTTTTCAAGCCAACTTTTTCATCCCGGCGCTCAACTTTCATCAGCATGTGGAAATTCTGTTTTTGGCATGGCGCGTGGTCCTTGTCCTGCTGTATTCATTTCTGATACTAAGTTCCGCCGGAATTGAGATACAGTCGCAGCGCATCATCGCCTTGCTGGGCACTGTAGGATCGGTAGTTTCTACGATTGTCGCCCTCAGAAGCTTCATTTTTGGGAAATAGGAAGATTGAAGACTCTTACCCTGTTGCTTGCGTCTCTGTCTCTGTTAGCGATTTTGATGACTGGCGCTTCTGCCGCAATTGCAAACTCCCTGCCAGAGATTGGAAGCGTGGTCATCGTGTTGTATTCCCACGATGAAATTGTTATGGCGGCAGACAGCCGGGTGGTCAACGAGCAGACGGGCCAGTACCGGGGCGACTACTGCAAGATCGTCACGCCCGGCGCCGGGTTTATCTATGGAGCGACTGGAATTACAGAAACTGCCGGGGCGTTCGACGCCGCGGGGTTAGTCAGGCGATTATTTCGTGAAGAAGGTCGTAATTCTGAAGAGGGTTTTATCCAAGGAATCGCGATGAAATGGGCCAATGCGATGGAACAGAACCTTGCAAGACTGCCTGCCAACCGCCTGAGGCAATCTGCAGGAGAAGGCCGAGGAGCGGGTGCGCTCAACTGCGCGATGTTTGCCGGAGTCGAGCCTTCAGGCGAACTCGCTTTGGCTCGCGCTCGGCTGTTTTATCGAGGCGTTTCTGGTGGCGGGATTCCCAGGGTTGCGGCGGAAATCACTCCGATCCCGCTGGATAAGCCTGGCATCAACATTGCGGGGTGCGGTGATGTGGATGTGCTCAAAAGCATTGTTCCGCCGCGAACCGCATGGGCGAAATCGGAAGTGGAGCGGTGGCAGCGCTTCACGGGCGATGCCAAAGCCAAAATCGCGATTCGGCTGGTGCAGTTGACCATCGACCGCGAGAGGCCAAGGCAGTTTGGTTCCCAGGAGATTGTGCCGGTCGGTGGTCAGATCGACGCGGCGGAAATCGTTCCAGAGAGACCTGTGAGATGGATTCAGCGCAAAGCAAACTGTCCGGCTGAATAAGGGTTGAACGAAGCATGAGCTAAAGGAAAGATAGGCTTGTCAGCAGGACTCGAATCAGCAAAATGCTACACTCTTGTTATGGACATCGAAAAAGCGATGCAGTTCATTATCGAGCATCAGGCGCGCCACGGGGCTGCCATCCAGCAGCTTGACGAACGCCTGGTCAGGCTCGGGGGCCTGGTTGAAACCAACACCGGCATGATCCGCCAATTGGTGGATGTCAGCCTGTCTCTGGCGAATACTGTTCAACAGTTAGGTGAAGAGACTGACCGGCGTATCCGGGAGCTTACAGAATCCCAGGCTCACTCCGACCGCCGCCTGGACGCCCTGATTAATGTGGTAGACAAGCTCGCCCGGCGTAATGGCGATAAACTTCAATGAACCATTAGCCCCTTCTGCCATCCTAGGTCTTGCGGAATTTCCCTCCCACAACTCAGCTTTTGCTGATCCTGCCAGTTGAGATCAAATTGCCCGTTCGATGCATCGGCGACTCCCGCGTGGTCCTTACTCTGATTTCGCTTGGCCAGTGATTGCTATTTACCTTTGCCGGAACCATATCTCTCCTGCGCCGAAGCGGCTTTTTATCGCAGGCTGATATTAGCGCGGGCAGCCGCGCACAACAGACTCGTTTGTTTTCTGCTGCATCACGCGCCGAATTATCGCCGGATCATCCAGCGGGGCAGAAGGCGGCTCGGCAACCGGCTTAAGCCCTTTTTCGATGACTTTTGCGGGATCGAAAACGCGGAGATCGGAAGGAATAGCCTCGTAAGGCGCAAAATCAGGAATATCGGTGAAGCGGTCGAAAAGATCGGTCGCGGCTGCATCGTATTGATTCAGCCAGGGCAGACCGAAAATCAGGTCGAAGGTTTTGAGGATGCTCATGAAATCCGTATGCACGAGGGAGACGCCGCGACGCGAATACGGGCTGATCACCAGCAGAATGCTGCGATGCGCGTCCACGTGGTCTGTGCCCGACTGCGCGTCGTCTTCGGTTACGAAAATCGCCATGTGCTTCCAATACCGGCTGTGAGAAAAAACCTCGACCAGCTTTCCGAGCGCCAGATCATTATCAGCGACGTAGGAAGCCCGAAATGGATACCCTTCTGAGGGTCGCGGCTTCGCGGTGTGATCCTGCGGCAGCCACATGGAAATAAACTGCGGCAGCGGTTCGCGGCCGCTGGCATAACGACTCTGCCACTCGATCATGAACTGTTGAAAGCGGTATTGGTCCGAGATATTGGTATTGAAATTCGGATAGATGCGCGAGGTGTTTTCAAACAGCGGCTCAGGCATGGGAATGTTCACCGATTCGCGGACGCCGGTAGGTTCCATGTCGGAATCTTCGTCGTAGCCTGCCAACTCGAGACCTTCCCCGTAATTGCGGAAGCTGATGTGATGCCGGGCCAGATGTTCCCAGAGCGAGCCGGTTTCGAGGTAATCCTCGGGCCAGGGGCTCGTCGAGCCGATTTCAAGCCGTCCGGGCGCCTTTGAGTCCGGCTTCCAATCGAATTCTCCTCCGTAAGCAGCCGGCCAGCTTGACTCAAAGAGGACATTCGGATAATTGCCCACCAGCCAGTGATGGCCATCCACGGAGACGTCCGAGTCGACGTAAAAATTATCGCTGATGCCGAAGCGTTCGGCCAGCGCGTGCGCATTGGGCGTCACCCGGACATCGCGGAAGGCCAGGCCCAAAGACTTGTTTTCGACGCACGCCTCGTCGCCGTATTCAGCAAGGTCCGGATCTCCGTTCACCGCCTTCCCGTTCACTTCTTTCAGATCTCCAAACACCTGGTCGAAGGTGCGGTTTTCCCTGATGATAAAAATGACGTGACGAATCTTTTCGCTGGCCGTGCCGGGCGGAGGAATGGGAAAATCCGGCGAGCGGCGGTCGGGGTGAGCCAGAGGCAGAAAGCCGTTGTTTGTCAGCACCTGCTCTGTTTCAGCGCTGAGCGGGGAAGTCGATTGGGACCCTGTGATTGCGCGCTGGTTTGCAGCCTCGGCGGAGAGATGGAGAAGGTTGATGATGGAAACCGTCCCTTTGGTGATGTCACCGATATACGTACCCTCAGGACCTTTATGGAAATCTGGCCCGCCATTCGGGCCAGCGCCAAAGCCCTTGGCGTTCGTCACATAGAGAGTCTTACCATCAGGGCTGAGCGCCACGCGCGCCGGAAACCAGCCTGTAGGAATGTAGCCTAAAACCTCATTATTTCGCGTATCGATCACAGCCACAGCATTGATTCCAGCGCAAGCGACGTAGAGCGCGCGACCATTGGGGCTGAGCGCCAGACCAAAAGGCAGCACGCCCCGCAGTCCTTTTAAAGCCGGAGCGGGCTCGAGCAGGATCGTTTTCTGGATTTGACCGCTGTGCGCATCGATAATCGTAATGCTATCCTGGCTGGCGTTGCTGACATAAATCCGCTGCCGTGTGGCCACAATGCCGCACGGGCTGCTGCCTCCCACAGACCCAGGCCCAACCGGGATGCCGGTTCTTATCTTGAACTTGACCACAGGCCCCGCCGGATTCGAGACATCGATCGCCCAGATGGAATTTGAGAGCAACGTGTTGGGGTTGCCCAGGCCGGGAATCTTTCTTCCCTCGACAATGGCGCCCTGCTCGGCCTGCGGCGACGGGAAACCGAAGGGAGGAAAAGTCAATCCGGTCGCGCGAAGATGTTTCGGATCATAACCAGGCACGAGCGAATAGCGGAACATTCCCGCATTGGAGACGTAAAGGGTGTGACCATCGGGCGCGAACGCGATCCCGAAGGGCAAATAACCCACCGGCTGGCCGGCGATGATTTTTCCCGACCGCGTGCTGAAGATCACTAACCGAAAGTGAGCGATGTCCAAAGCATACAGGTGAAGGCCGTCCGGGGAAAGCTTCAGATCCCCAGTCAGGCTGTCGTGAAATTCCGAGCCGCCGAAGCTACCGTTCAGGCTCAGCTCTCCTGTGCGGCGATGCCGCCGGAGGTCAAAAATCCCAATCTCGCCATTGTTGCCTTCGGAAACGTAAGCGGTCCGGTTGTCGGGGCCAATGGCTGCGCCAAGATAAACGCTCTTGGGATCTGCATCGGAGGGCTTGAAACCAGGAGGAATCTGCGCGACCCGGGGATGCGAGCGGCCAAGGTGAGTGATGATGGAGATGGAGAACGGCGCCGTGCCGCTGTTCACGGTGATTAACGTTTTGCCGTTGGGACTGAGCGCGAGGCCATAGGGATGCGGCGCCACCGTCACCTGAACGCCACGCGGCGTGATCAGCCGTCCGTTGGGGAGAATCGTAACTGCGGATCGATTGATGTGGGTGGCACGGGTTCCAGCGGGCGCTTCGAGCTGGGCGGTCGCGCCGACCTGAAGCGCATTGCCTTTTGGTAGCGCTGGCGAGAAGAGGCACATGAAAAGAACGGCGAGCAGAAGTAACCACAGCCAGCGAATTGTCATCTCCTGATTTCGTCTCCTGAGAATGAATGCCGAGACAGGTCCTCTCAGGTTGCTGAAAAACATTTTTAGTGCCTGTCATCCTGAGCGTAGCGAAGGATCCCGGCATTTATTTTCAATGGAATACAGGAATGCTTCGCTGCGCTCAGCATGACAATTCGACTTTTTTCAGTAACCTGCAAAGCGCTGAGAGACGAACGAAGAATGTAATGATGGGTCACATTTTCTTGTCTCTCGCCTCTCGTCTCCTGCCTCTGCCTTCTTACAATGCCTGCTCGTAGAGCGCTGCCATATCCGATTCGGTGCAAGGCCTTGGGTTGAGCAGATGGCAGGCATCCTCCATCGCCTTCTTCGAGAGGGCGGGGATCATGTCGCGCGTGATTCCAAGCGTGCTGAGCCGATCAGGGACGCTGACTTCCTTAAGGAGTTGCCGAATCCGCTCGATCACCGCAGTAGAAGCCTCCGTCGCAGATGCGCACGTTCCGTCCAAACCCATGGCTTGCGCG
>DATGKJ010000101.1:0-2779 GCA_035294685.1 Terriglobia bacterium
TCCGTGAATCGGGCGATGAATCCTGTCGGAGAGCCGGATGCGGGAAATCCGCACGTCCGGTTCGATGAGCGGGGACGGGAAACGAGGCCGCTATTTTGTTGCTATCGCGCCCGCCCTCGACTCTACCTGTCGCTCAGAATGACAGGCGAAGGGTTCGCTTATGCGGGTTGGGGCCGTTCGCGGCTGGGGACGCCGGGCGCAACCTGGGGCTTCAGAACCTGGGTCACCTGCTCAGGCGGCGGAGTGGATTCCGGCTTGCGGCGCTCCGGCAAGGGTTTGCCGTCAATTAACAGCTTGACCTCATTGGCATCCAGGACTTCGTGAACCAGCAGCGCTTCGGCCACGCGCGTCATAGCATCGCGGCGGGAACTTAGAATATCCTTCGCCCGCTGGTAGCCCGTCATCACAAACTTCTTCACTTCCTGATCGATCTTAATGGCCGTATCCTCGCTGAAATCGCGCTGGGTTGCGAGATCGCGTCCCAGAAAGATTTCCTGCTGGTTTTTGCCGTAGGCGAGCGGCCCAAGGTCCGACATGCCGTACTCGCACACCATTTTGCGAGCGAGTTCGGTGGCCTGCTCAATGTCATTGCCAGCGCCGGTGGTGATATGGCCCAGAAAGAGCTCTTCCGCCACGCGGCCGCCCATCATGATGGCAAGCTGGGATTCGAGATAATCGCGCGAATAGGTATGCTTGTCATCCACCGGCAATTGCATGGTGACGCCCAGCGCCATGCCCCGCGGGATAATGGTCACCTTATGAAGAGGATCCGCGTGCGGCACCATCAGGGCCACCAGCGCGTGCCCCGCCTCATGATAAGCCGTGGTCTTTTTCTCCTCATCGGAAAGGATCATGGATTTGCGCGCCGTGCCCATCAGCACCTTATCCTTGGCGGCCTCGAAATCATACATGGTCACCTGCCGGCGATTCTCGCGCGCAGCGAGCAGCGCAGCTTCGTTCACCAGGTTTGCAAGGTCGGCGCCGGAAAAACCGGGTGTGCCGCGGGCCAGAATGCTGATATCCACATCTTCCGACAGAGGAATCTTTTTGGTATGAACCTTCAGGATGCCCTCGCGCCCGCCCACATCGGGCCGCGGCACCACCACGCGCCGGTCAAAACGGCCCGGGCGAAGCAGCGCCGGATCGAGGACGTCGGGCCGGTTGGTGGCGGCGATCAGAATGACGCCTTCGTTTGACTCAAAGCCGTCCATTTCCACCAGCAACTGGTTCAGGGTTTGCTCGCGCTCATCATGGCCGCCTCCCAGGCCCGCGCCGCGATGACGGCCTACAGCGTCAATCTCGTCAATAAAAATGATGCAGGGCGCGTTTTTCTTTCCTTGCTCGAACAGATCGCGCACTCGGGAGGCGCCGACGCCCACGAACATTTCCACAAAATCCGAGCCCGAAATCGAGAAGAAGGGCACGTTCGCCTCGCCGGCGATGGCGCGGGCGAGCAGGGTCTTGCCCGTGCCTGGCGGCCCAACCAGCAGAACGCCTTTTGGAATGCGCCCGCCAAGCTTCTGAAACTTCTGCGGCTCTTTCAGGAAATCAATGATTTCGTGCAGCTCTTCCTTGGCCTCATCCACGCCGGCCACGTCTTTAAAAGTGACTTTTTTCTGCTGGCTGGAAAGCAGGCGAGCCCGGCTCTTCCCAAAGGAAAGAGCCTTGTTGCCGCCGCTCTGCATCTGACGCATGAAGAATATCCAGATGCCGACCAGAATGATGAGCGGAAGCAGGCCATTCCCCACCCAGGAAAGCCAGGAACTGCTGGAATTATCCTTAATTCTTACATCGATGTTCTTGGCCTCAAGCTGCTTGTAGAGATCGGGATAATTCTGCGGAATGATGGTTTTGAATTTGGAATTGTCCTTCTTGAGGCCGGAGACCTCAGAGCCGTCAATGGTCACCTGCTTGATGTCGCCCTTATTGATGGAGTCTGTGAACTGAGTGAAGGTAAGCTGCGCAGGTCGCTCGCTCGTGCTCGATTTCACTACGGCCCAAAGCAGCAGGGCGGTCGCCACCATCACGACCCAAAAAATGATGTTTTTGACGGCTGAATTCACTTCCTACCTCCTGCCGTGCTGGGCCACGAAGCGCGTCCAACCCGGCATCCCGTTCTCCTCACGCGCAAGGGTCAATCCGCTTTCCGCAAATTACCCAACCCGCCCCTACCTGATTAGATGCTCCAAAATGCTTGATCGCCCAAATAATAAGCGTCCCCTGTGCGGACCCCGAAAAGCGTATCATCCCTCACCCGCTTAAGGCGTTGACGTTGCCTTCTTTTAACCTGCATACCGGGCAAGCTTTTGCCTGCCGGACATTATATTCCGCTCTCCGTATTTGCACCCACATCCGACAGGGGTTCTTCCCGGATCGTCAGAAGCTTGCGGCTGGAAGCGGAGGCTACAAAGTCAGCAGCGGGAGGGAAATCGCGAACCCAGACGATCGCATCACCGCTCGAAAGGACCGGCCACAGCCGCCGATGCTCCAAGGGAACTTTCAGTTCCTGAAATAGCTCCTTTACTTTGTGAGCATTACGCCTACCCCACGGACGGAAACGGTCGCCCGGTCGCCAGTTCCTCAAAAGCAGGCTGCCCCCGATCCTTTCGAAATCGATTCTGAAACCCTCATTTTCATTATACGTCTTTCGAGGGTCTTCATCATGAACATTTTCGACAACTTGGAAGCGAAACTTGATGCCCAAAGCCGGGAGAGCCAGTTCCGCCGGGGGCGAGACTTCAAAAGAAAAGCCGGGCGGGTTGGCTGCGAGGGTCCGGGG
>DATGKJ010000102.1:0-3552 GCA_035294685.1 Terriglobia bacterium
GCCTGCGTGTAAATCAAGGGGATCAGGACCATGACGCCCACCGCAATTCCATCGATGATGTAAGCGATAGGCATGGTGGCTCTTTTCCAGTTTTTGGTCTTGTTCGCCGTGTAAATCAGATAAGCCAGAAATCCCACAAAGCTGAAGATCAATGTCAGGATAAACCATAGGGTGGTGTTGAACCCTGATCGACGTGAGTCTGCATAAACGTAGCAAAGCATCAGCGCCGTTAAAAACAAAGGAACAAACCCGAAAACAACTCCCTGAACATACAGCGCCGTGTGCGACTCAGGACGCCCAAAGACTAACGAGCCGACGAAGTACCAGGCGAGGAAGCCCAACACACCCACCACGACCGAAATGATCCAATGGATCGCGCCCAGGACCGGCGCCCGCTCCGGCGATGATTCAAGCAATGCTTGGTCAAACATGGGTGAATCCTCCCAGAAAAGTTACAATGCGCTTCATCGAAAAAATCATCTTTCATCTGCGCGCGCCGGCCGGCTCACGCTTCGTCCGCCTGTCTTTGCCAGCCGGCTGTGGGGCGGAAGCAGGGGCAACTGGCTTTTTCACCCCCCCGCCGCCATAAGCCGTCGCTCGAGCCCGATCCTCCCAGTACAGCACCAGCGGACTGGCGATGGCAAAAGACGAATACGTGCCAATCACCACGCCCACCACCAAGACCAAAGAGAAACCATGAATCACTTCTCCGCCGAAAAGGAAGAGGGCCAGCACGGCAATAAACGTCAAACCTGAAGTCAGAATCGTCCGGCTCAACACCTGGTTGATGCTGCGATTAACCAGATCGCGAAAATTCTCCCGCTTATTCAAATGCATGTTTTCGCGGATACGATCAAAAGTCACGATCGTATCATTCATCGAATAGCCGATCAGGGTCAGGAACGCAGCAATAACCGTGAGCGAGATATCTTTATCCAAAAGAGAAAAAATTCCAAGTGTAATGATGACGTCGTGAAACGTTGCGATAATCGCGGCGACCCCGAATATTAACTCAAAACGGAACCAAACGTAAACCAGCATCGCCGCCAGGCCCGCCAACACCACATAGAGCGCTTGCTGGCGCAGTTTGGCCCCCACCTTGGGGCCCACAATCTGTGTATTGAACACTGAGAACTGAGAAAGATAGAAATCCTTTTCCAGGTCCGAAATGACCTGATTGTTAACGCCCGCCACCGCCGAAAGCTCATTAAAGCTTGCAATCAGGCCTTCACGAGGCGGGGTGTTGCGGTAGTTCACCATGTCCTGAGCCATGCGGCTATAGGTGTTTTGCGCAACGTCAGCGCCCTTCCCCGCCAGGTGCAGCGGATCATTCACCAACAGGTGGTCAGCTATGGTCTGGGCGCCGGCATTGTTGAAGTCAATTTTGCCCGCCGGGCCCTGGCCGTAGAGTTTATTCAACGCCTTCACGATATCCTGCTTGCCGGCATCCAGAGCGTTCTGGCTCGCCGTGGTCTGCAAATCCAGGCCGATCATAATCTCATGCTTCGATTCGGCATCGTAGCGCACCAGCGTCGCCCGATGGAGATTTTCCTGATCCAACTGATGCCGGATGGCATCCAGGTCCGGGTTCTGGGCAAATTTCACATACACCAGCGTTCCACCCCGGAAATCAATTCCATATTGCAAACCATGCTTCACGATGATGGAAGTAATACCGGCGATCAGAAGAATAACCGACACGACGATGAAGTATTTCTTCTTCCCCATCCAATCGACCTGGGGATTATGAAAGAACTCCATGCGCTATCTGCCTTTCTTCCTGCTAGATTTGACACCTGTCAGACAATTTAAGTTCCCTGAATTTTGCCTGAACTGCGTCCGAAAAATGTAGGGGCGGCATCCTCAACCGCCAGTCTCTATTTTCAATTGCTCGGGCGTGCTGGATATCGCTGTTACAGCGCGCCTTCCAGCCTTTTCGCACAGCCTCATAAAGCCGCCGCTAAACGCTCAGCGCCTCCCCTCGCTCTCGCCTGGAGAGCACGTAATCAAAAATCACTCTCGAGACGAAGACGGAGGTAAACAGGTTTGCCACCAGACCGATGGTCAACGTCACGGCAAAACCCTTGACGGGACCCGTGCCGAAGGTAAACAAAATGGCTGCCGCGGCCACGGTGGTCACGTGCGTGTCAATGATGGTCTTGAAAGCGTGATCGAATCCGCCCGCCACCGCCGCGGGCGCCGCCTTGCCCATCCGTAATTCTTCGCGGATTCTCTCAAAGATCAGGACGTTTGAATCCACGCCCATACCGACGGTCAGGATCACACCCGCTATGCCCGGCAGCGTCAGCACGCCGCCAAAATAAGCCAGCGCCGCGATCAGGATCAGAAGGTTCAGGATCAGCGCCACATCCGCATTCACGCCCGCGCCGCGATAATAAACGAGCATGAAGAGCAGAATAGCCACGAAGCCGATAATGCAGGCTTCCACGCCATGGCGAATGGAATCCGCGCCCAGCGAGGGCCCCACCGTCTGTTCCTGAAGATACGAGATGGAAGCCGGCAGCGCGCCTGAACGGAGTTTTAGAGCGAGATCAGCAACCTGTTGGGTGGTAAAGTTCCCTTCAATCTGGCCGCGATCGCTGATCTGATTTTCAATCACCGGCGCGCTTTGCACGCGGTTGTCGAGGATAATGGCCAGTTGCTTTCCGATATTCCGCTGGGTGATTTCCGCGAACCGCGAGGCGCCGGCGCGGGTCAGAGTGAAATTCACATCCGGACGCCCATTGGCGTCCTGAGAAGGCTCTGCGCCGCTCAAGTCGCGTCCCGTGATGGCTGCGATGCGATCCACCAGATACCAGGCTGGCGCGCCCGAATCGCTGGCGCCCGGAAGCAGTTCCGTATCCGGCGGCAGGACGCCGCCAAATGAGGCCATCGCTTCTTCTTTACTGGCGTACGGCCCGCCGCGAACAATTTTAAGCTCCAGCATGGCCGTGGACTGGATAATATCCTTGACCCGAGTCGGGTCGCTGACGCCCGGCAGCTCGACCACCAGTTCATAGCTGCCCTGGCCGTATTCCGCGATTTCCGGCTCCGTGATGCCCAACGCATCCACGCGCCGGCGGATGGTGGCCATCGCTTCGGTATAAGCGTCATTCTTGATGGTCGCCACTTCGCTGGCCTTCAGCGTCATCAGCCGCGCGGTAGGATCGCCCGCCACCCGTTCCACGTACCAGTCCGGGAACTGATCCTGCGCCAGCGCCTGCACTTCCTCCCAGCGATTTTGAGGAATGCCCTTGATCAGGATGTGCGTGGCATCCGTCTTCCGCACTTCAGCATAGGGAATATTACGCGTGCGCAGATCGTCCCGCAACCGGCTTACCGCGAGGTCCGACGTAGTATTGACCGCGTCTTCCACGTGAACCTGAAGCACCAGGTAGGTGCCGCCCTTCAAATCCAGTCCCAGCTTGATGCGGTCGACGATGTTATCTTTGAGCTTCTGAAAGGTGGAGGGAAAACCGATGATGCCGAAAACACAGACCAGCACCACAATGATGATCAGGATGGTGCGATTCCGAATGCTTTTTTCCATGC
>DATGKJ010000103.1:0-10278 GCA_035294685.1 Terriglobia bacterium
ATGGCCTCGATTGTGATAAAGAATTTTCCGCTGCCGGTAAGACTCATTCACGCCATGAGCTTCAAGCTCGGGATAAACGTGGCCGTTGGCAATCAACACATCCGGCCATCCATCATTGTCATAATCAAAGAAGCCAACGCCCCACCCCATGAAGCTCGTATTGAGCCTTCCACCCGCCGAGGCAATCACGTCTGTAAAACTTCCATCGCCGTTGTTATGGTACAGGTTGGAAGTGTCGTCGATGAAATTGGTCTTGAAAATATCCAGGAAACCATCGCCGTCATAATCGCCCGCCGCAAGTCCCATGCCTGCGCAACGCCTGCATTGCTGTAAGCTACACCGGCTGCCAGGCCTACCTCACTGAAAGTTCCATCCCCGCAATTGCGGTAAAGCAAACTGGGGGTTGAATCACAGGAGACATAAATATCCGGCCAGCCGCAGTTGCGAAAGTCGGCGGTCAGCACGGAAAAAGCATACCCCTGGTTGCCGCCTAGAATACCCGCAGTTTCACTCACATCCGAGAACGTGCCGTTCCCATTATTGCGATAAAGACGATTATGGGAAAGCGGCAACCCCTTCGGCCCGCAGAAAACGGGAACCCCCTTCCACCGGCAGGCAGAGTAGGCGCCGGGCGCAGGCGCATGCCTCAGATCAAAATCGGTGTAATGTGCCACGAAAAGGTCCAGCCAGCCATCACGGTTGTAATCGACAAAGGCGCATCCAGTACTGTAGTGACTGCTATAGTCCTTGTCGGCAGATGCAAGGCCTGCTTGGATGGTAATATCCGTGAACGTTCCGTCTCCGTTATTGTGGTACAAAACGTTCCTCTGGCCATAATAAGTGACAAATAGGTCGAGCCAGCCATCATTATCATAATCTCCGACGCAGACACCCTGGCCCCAGCCTGAATGAGCCAGTCCTGCCCTGACGGTCACATCGGTGAAGGTTCCGTCCCCGTTGTTGCGAAAGAGGTGGTTTGTAGGCTGTTTCTCCAGGGGAAAACCCTCAAGGGTTGTTCCGTTGACCATGAAAATATCCGGGAAGCCATCATGATTGTAATCGAAAAAGGCAATTCCGCTGCCTGTGCTTTCAATAATGTAACGCTTGCGTTGGTTCCCGCCATTGACATTGAGGGTCGTCAAGCCTGCCTCTTGCGCCACATCCACAAATTGTACAGGAGATAAGGCGCACGACTGAGACCGTGCAAGAATGAGCCCCCCTGTTGATGCCAAAAAGTTTCGTCGGGAGATACTCGGAACTCCGTTGGAAGGCTCTAGCTGCATCGCGTTTCACTGGAAGGATGAAATCGGTTTCGAGGGGCAGGCTGGAAGGTCATAGTAAGTTCAAAGGGAGCGGCCAAAGTTTTCAGGGTTGCGGCGACAAAAGTAGAGTTTATCTCCCCCGCCTCTTCACTTTAACGAATCCTGACGATCGGACACGGCTTGCTTTCCTCTCGGGCTGTGCGCTGCGCTTTCCATCCGAGCAAAAATCGCATCCTCGCTCGCCGCCTGTTGAGTTAACCCAAGCTGGCGGTAAGCTCTGGCTAATTGAAAGTGGGCCGTATCTTCTTCGGGGTCGAGCGCCACAACTTTACGAAAGTCCTGAACCGCTTCCTCAGGCTTATTCAACGCCAGCAGGGCGCGACCACGAACCATGAGTGCAGCAGGTAAGTCAGGTTTGAGTTCTAAAGCGCGGGTGGCGAGGCGGTCGGCTTGCCGAGGGTCTTGTTCGAGCAGCACCAAGGCTGCGTGCCAGGCCGCCTGGTAGTTGTAGGGGTCTACCTGAAGCTCGCGCTGGAATTCCCGCAAAGCGTCAGAGAATTTGCCGTCCCGCCACAAGCAGTGCCCCAGTAGGTAATGCAAGCCTTGCGCGTTTGGCGCCGCCGCGATGGCCTTGCGATAATGCTCGGCTGCCTCCTCAAACGCCTGCTTCGCCTCCGCTGATTTCCCCAGCAGAACCTCCACCAGGTAAGAATTTGGATTTGTCTTCTGCAACCGATCAAGCGTGGCCGCTGCAAGTTTCATGTAAGCCTCGCCCAGTGTGTAGAGCACCTGGGGGTTTCGCGGCTCGGCGCGCTCGAGATCCTCCAGCATATGTGTTGCTGAACTCAAATCTCCCAACTCCAGCAGGCTACGCGCGAGATAAAGCTTGGCGCGCAGATCTTTCGGATTAAGCGCCAGGGCTTGGGTGAGCTGCCTCCTTGCCGCTTGATCATTATTCACCTCAAAGAGAGCGATGCCCAGCAGAGCGCGCGAAGCAGCCATCTGGGAGTCCAATGTGAGCCCCTGCCTTAAAACCGAAATCGCCTCGGTGTACCGCCCCTGCTTAAAATAGAGTCTGCCCAGGTTGTTATAGGCGGGAGCCAGTTTGGGTTCGAGTTTTAAGATGGCGCGATATTTCTGAGCAGCTAAATCCAGTTGACCGCACGCTTCGGCAGTGCGGGCCTGAACAGCAAGCTCTTGAATGGTTGATCCGGCATCCTGCTCAGCCTTCAGCCGGCCAATCCCTAGCAAAACCAGACACCCCAGCATGGTGAGCAGCAGGCGCGCGACGGCGCCGGATGAGCCGATCGCTAACGGGCGCTTCAAGTCCGCTCTGCAACTTCGCGCGAACCGACCAGCATTCTTCAAGGAATTCACGCAGTTACTTTTTCGGAATTCCGCAGCTTCACAATTCATGATCCGCCGACGGCGTCTCCCCTCAACCGAATTTTAATGGAGATTGCCCAACCCGTGATGACTATTTCCCACGCCGGAACTCGTCGATATGGATTGCCTCTTGAGGCCTTCACCTCCGATCAAGGACCTGGAGTTTTGGGCAAATGGCGCTGCGTCATGGCTTACACTAGGCTCGCGGCGCTCCCGCAAGAGCCCCTGAATTTGAATTTTTTCCCTCTAGCGCCCTTGGGTCAATAGATTTCAATAAGTCGAACTAAGCTCTACTACAAAATATGCCCCTGTAATTCCTCGGTCGAGCCCGCCAAATTGATTGAAAATCGCCGCTTTGCGTGATTAAAATTACACTCATTGTCATTGTAAATGTTGAAGCAGAGCGAACCTATGGCCCTGTTCACCCATTCCTTTGGCGAGCGTGTGCCGGCGGTTGACCGCGCCTTCGACGTTTTGGAAATCCTGGGCCATTCTCACAACGGCCTCACGCTGACTGAGTTGAGCCAAAGGCTCTCGATCCCGAAGAGCAGCGCCTATTACCTTGTCCACACTCTGATGGTTCGTGGATACTTACAAAGACTTCCCGGAAGCCGTCAGTATTCCCTCGGCTCGCGAGTTTTCGATTTCGCCGCCACTGGAATCGCAGAAATGCATTTAAGACAGCTCTCCGCCGCGCACATTCAGAAGTTGGCTGAAGAGCTGAAGATGACGGTGCAAACGGCGGTGCTGAAGGACGGCGAGGGCGTTATTGTCGATAAAGCGGATTCGCTGGTAGACCGCAGGGTGGAAAGCTGGATCGGCCGCCACTTCGACCTCCACTGCACAGCGCAGGGGAAAGCGCTTCTTGCGTGGTTGCCCGATCGAGAGTTGCAGCGCCTGTTCGGAACCCGCGGGCTTGCCCGCTATACTCCGCACACCATCTGCTCGCTTAAAGAATTGAAGGCCCATCTGGCCGAAGCGCGACTCAAGGGCTACACCGTAAATTATGAAGAGCACATTCTGGGGATTCGCGGCGTTGCAGCCCCAATCTTTAATGACGTAGGAGTGGTTATAGCTTCCATCTCTGTCCGAGGCTCCACCTGGGAGATTCCAACCCCGCGCGTGTCCGAAATCGGCCGCCTCGTCATTGCAACCGCCCGCGAAATTTCACAGGGCATCCTAGACTGCTCTCCCGCCGATTGTTGAGGCTCCCTTCGTTCTGTTGAGTATTGACCATTTTCGTGGTCCAACGAGCTGTTAATGCCTTCCCCATGTCAAGCGGCTGCCTGCGCTTGCATTCGCTCCTTGGTTTGTGATTCCATCACCCAGTTAAAATTCCACATCGAATGAGGAGGAAGCATGAGACGTCGAGAGCTTTTCGAAGGAGCCTTGTTAGGGGGTGCGCTGGCAGGTTCCGGGATTCAGGCGTTTGGGCAGTCTGCCAGGACGCCGGGGAACAAGGCGCAATTCACGCGCCAGGGCGAGATGGTAGTGGAGCGGGCGAACCCAGGCAAACCACATGCCGGAAAGGTGCTGGCTGCCATTCAGCCACACGCCGATGATGTTCCGTTGTTTGCCGGCGGCGCGGTCGCCAAGCTCATCCAGGAAGGCTACACCGGATATCTCATCAGAACCACGAACGATGAGATGACCGGCCCGGGCACGCGAGGCGAGGGCGTGCTACACAACGAGCAGGATAACGAAGCGGTGGCCAAAGCGCTGGGGCTTAAAAAAACCTACGACCTCTCTTATCGCAATCACCGCCTGGATGCCATCTCGCCTCAAGACCTGCGTGGCCGCCTCATCTTCCTCTTTCGTTTGCTTCAGGTGGATACTGTCATCTGTTACGATCATTGGGGACTGTATGAGGAGAATCCCGACCATTATGTAACGGCGGCAGCGGTGGAATCCGCCTGCTGGATGGCCGGAATGGACAAGGATTATCCCGAACATTTCGAGGCGGGCCTGAAGCCGCATGGAGTCAAGGAGAAATATTACTTCGCCCGCGGGCCGCAGATCGCCAACCGCATCGTGGATATCAGCTCCGTCATCGATCAGAAGGTGGAAGCCATTCGCGCCAACGTCACCCAAGGGCCGGGCGGCAGGAACGGCGCCCAGTTGCGGGCGCGGCTTCAAGCCCGAGGCTTGCGTCTGGCAGATCTCGGCAGCGACGACGAAACGGCCAATCGAAATTACATCAAGCGTTTCGTTCTGGACTACGATTCTCTTTACCAGCGCGGCGTGCCTTCAGACCGCGAGATTGGGGCGCCCTATGGACTTGAATGGGCGGAGCGGTTTCATTATGTCGGCCTCCCCGAATCTCGACTGGAATCCTATATTTCCAAACATGCGGTCGCGCTTTGACAACCGCAGACGGTTCCGTCATATGTCTGCTGAGCCCGTTTGCCTGTCATCTGACGCCGAGCGAAGCGAGGCGGAAGAATCCCCGTATTTGGGCTCCGCAGAAACAGGCAGGATGAAAAATCACTCGCGTCATGCCATCCTGAGTCATGGGGCATAACGAAAGCAGCGCCATGCACGAAAGCAACATGACAAAACCTCATATCGAACCGGCGACGACGGATTCGGACTCGGAGTCTGCAAACGGCGCTCCTTCTGCACTCGAATGGGCTCATCCCATCGTTCAGGAATGGTTCATATCCCGGTTTGGCTCGCCGACAGAGCCTCAAACGCAAGGCTGGCCGTATATTCTTGCCGGAAGATCAACCCTGATTTCAGCGCCGACCGGGTCAGGGAAAACGCTGGCCGCGTTTCTCGCCTGCATCGACCGCCTGGTGCGAAAGGCGCTGCGGGGCGAGCTTCAAAATCAGACCGAAGTCCTCTACATTTCACCCCTAAAGGCTCTGGGCAACGACATCCAGAAGAATCTGGAAGTTCCTCTCGGTGAAATTCTCCAGTTAGCCGGGCAGCGCGGCTTCCTGATGCCGGAAATCCGCGCCGCTGTCCGCACGGGCGACACCCTGATGCCCGAGCGCCGGGCGATGCTCGCCCGCGCTCCTCACATTCTGGTCACCACGCCCGAATCACTCTACATTCTGCTCACCGCTCAGAAGAGTCGCGAAATTTTGAAAACGGTCGAGACGGTCATCGTGGATGAAATCCATGCCGTCGCGGATGACAAGCGCGGCGCGCACCTCGCGCTTTCGCTCGAACGATTGGAGGCTCTGACGGGCCGGCCGCCCGTGCGGATCGGGCTTTCCGCCACTCAGAAACCCATTGAGCTGATTGCGCAGTTTCTGGCCGGCAGCAACCGTCCCGAGCCGGTCATTGTCCAGATCCCTTCCCGCAGACAACTTGATCTTGCGGTGGAAGTCCCCGCGAGCGAACTCGGCCCGGTCGCCTCAAACGAAATGTGGGGCGAGATTTACCGCCGCATCGCAGAACTTGTAGGCCAGCACCGCTCGACATTGGTCTTTGTGAATACGCGGCGACTCACCGAACGGGTCGCGCATCATCTGGGAGAGATTCTGGGAACCGAGGCTGTGGGCGCCCACCACGGCAGCCTTTCGCGCAAACTGCGGCTCGCGGCGGAAAAGATGCTCAAGGCGGGCGAACTGCGCGTGCTGGTGGCGACTGCGTCGCTTGAATTAGGCATTGACATTGGAACCGTCGATCTGGTCTGCCAGATCGGTTCGCCGCGATCGATTGCAGTAGCTCTCCAACGGATTGGCCGCTCCGGGCATTGGCGCGGCGCATCTCCGAAAGGCAGATTTTTTGCCACCACGCGCGATGAGTTGTTGGAATGCGCCGCGTTGGTCCGCGCCATCCGTCAGACTGAATTGGATTCCATCGCCGTTCCTGAAGCGCCATTGGACATTCTGTCGCAGCAGATTGTCGCCATGTGCGCAGCGGAAGACTGGAATCTGGAAGACTTGTTTTCCTGCGTGCGCGGCGCTTACCCCTACCGTAATCTGACACGCGCGGAATTTGATTCTGTCATCAACATGCTCTCGGAAGGCATCGCGGCGCGGCGCGGACGCGCCGGAGCTTATCTCTACCACGACCGCGTCAACCACCGGCTGCGCGGGCGGCGGGGCAGCCGTCTGGCTGCCATTACAAGCGGCGGCGCTATTCCGGAAAGCGCCCTCTACACTGTGGTCGCCGAACCCGAAGGCATCCTGGTAGGCACGATGGATGAGGATTTCGCGGTTGAAAGCCTGGCAGGCGATATTGTCCTGCTGGGGAATACTTCCTGGCGTATCCGGCGCATTGAAAGTTCAAGCGGAAGAGTGCTGGTTGAAGACGCCCACGGCGCGGCTCCGAATGTCCCGTTCTGGCGCGGTGAAGCCCCAGGGCGCACTTTGGAGCTTTCCGCGCAGGTAAGCCAGTTGCGCGAGAAGATCCATGATGGCATCCCGCTGGGTTGCGGCAGGGATACGCCCAAGGCTAGAAACGTCATCGCCTGGCTGAAGTCTGAATGCGGTCTGGATGATGCCGGCGCGGAACAGGCGGTGGAATATATCCTTGCCGGGCGCGCAGCCCTGGGCGTCGTCCCAAGCCAAAACGTGGTGGTCGCCGAGCGTTTCTTCGACGAGGGCGGAGGCATGCAGCTTGTCATCCACGCGCCGTTTGGCGCTCGAATTAATAAGGCGTGGGGACTCGCGCTCCGCAAGCGGTTCTGCCGCTCCTTCAATTTTGAATTGCAGGCTGCGGCCACCGATAACGGCCTGAACATTTCTCTGGCCGAGCAGCACAGTTTTCCCCTCGCTGATGTGTTTCATTTTCTCCACCCTGACAGCGTGAAGGAAGTGCTGGAGCAGGCGGTGATCGCCTCCCCCATCTTTGGCACGCGCTGGAAGTGGGATGCCGGCCGCGCCCTGGCGGTGCTGAGATTTGCACATGGAAAGAAGGTTCCTTTGCAAATCCAGCGCATGCGCGCCGACGATCTTCTGGCCGCCGTTTTTCCCGACGCCGCAGCCTGCCAGGACAACATCGTCGGGGACATCCGCTTTCCCGATCATCCGCTGGTGCGCGAGGTGATGAAAGATGTCCTCACTGAGGCCCTGGATCTGGAAGGATTGAAGCATGTTCTGCAGAGGATCAGGCAGGGGACCATCCGCTCTGTGGCCGTCGATACGCCGGCCCCCTCGCAGTTTTCGCATGAAATCCTCAATGCCAACGCTTACGCTTTCCTGGATGATGCTCCGCTTGAAGAGCGGCGCGCGCGCGCCGTGGAGTTGCGCCGGTCGTTGCCGGAATCTTTGACGAGGGAGGCGGGGCGACTTGATCCGGCAGCCATTGCCGAAGTCCGCCGCGATGCATGGCCGGACGTCCGCGACCGCGACGAGCTTGAGGATGCGCTGCAAACGCTCGTTGCTTTACCGGAGGATTTCACGCCCCTGGGAGGTTTTGCCGTGGCCGATGCGTGGGGGCAGCATTTTGAGGAACTGGTTGCGGAGCGGCGCGCAGCCCGCGCTATTTCTGGCAACAGGATTTTCTGGGTTGCGGCGGCAAAAGCCAGGACTTTCCGAAGCGCTTACCCAGATGCTCAGTTCACCACCGACATTGCTGAGGTTGAAGATGTCACTCCATCTCATGAAGAAGCTATCCTGACGCTTGTGCGGGGATGGCTCACCCATTCCGGCCCCCTTACAGCTTCCCAACTCAGCCGGAATCTTCAACTGCCGGCTTCCGAGATTGACGCTGCCCTGTTGCGGATTGAGGCGAGCGGCGTGGCGCTGCGCGGCCAATTCACCGGGGCGCAGGAACTCGAATGGTGCGAGCGCCGGCAGCTTGCGCGCATTCATCGATTAACCTTGGGCCGGCTGCGGAAGGAAATCCAGCCCGCAACCCCAGCGCAATTCATGCGCTGGCTGCTCCGCTGGCAACACGTTGCGCCTGGAACTCAGCTTCCGGGAGACGAGCGTGGCACGCTGGAAATTTTGCGACAACTCCAGGGATTTGAGGCTCCCGCCTATGCCTGGGAGTCTCATCTTTTAGCCAGGCGCATTGCGCGCTACGACCCGAAGATTCTGGATCAGCTTTGTCTGAGCGGGGCGGTCGGATGGGGCAGGCTTTCGGCGCATCCGGCCATGGCCGTTGATTTCAGGGAAGGAAATCGCCGGATTGCGCCATCCAAAGCGGCTCCAATCACCTTCTTTGTGCGTGAGGACGCGGATTGGATGATTTCGCACCGCGCGGAAGAGGATGGGCAAGAGACGCGCGGCTTGAGTCCGGGCGCGCGCGACGTGCTCGCCTTTCTTCGCCAGAGAGGGGCATCATTTTTCCCGGACATCGTGCGGGCCACGGGCCGGCTTAAAGCGGAGGTGGAAACTGCGCTCTGGGAATTAGTCGCGGCAGGCTTAATCACGGCGGATGGATTTGACAACCTGCGCGCCCTGGTCGATCCCAAGCGCCGCGCCGGTCAGGGTCGTGGACGCAGCATCCGCCCGCGTCATAGCGCCGGGCGCTGGTCATTGCTCTATCCCGCCGCCCTGCCAGACCGCACGCGAGCGCTGGAAGCTGCCTGCCGGATGTTGTTGAATCGCTATGGCGTAGTACTCCGCGAAATCCTTGCCCGCGAGAGTATTCTGCCGAAATGGCGCGAATTGCTGATCACGTTAAGGCAATTGGAGGATCGGGGAGAAGTTCGAGGCGGAAGATTTGTGGATGGCTTCATCGGCGAGCAATTCGCATTACCGGTCGCCGTCGAATCGTTGCGGGCCACACGGAAGCTCGCGCCATCCGGAGAAACGGCCACTCTCTCTGCCGCCGACCCTCTGAACCTCGCCGGCGTGCTGCTGCCTGGAGAGCGTATCTCTCCTGCCTCAACACGGCTCATCACTTTCCGCGACGGAGTTCCTCTCGACACAACGGAAACGATATCTCCCTCATGGGAACCCGCCGCCCCGCCCCAAACGCATGAACTCCACGCTCAATTCTGACCGTATGAGCCGCTTCGCGGAGACTTGCGAAGCCATTGGCGCGACCACCAAAAAGAACGAGAAAATTCGAATCCTCAGCGATTACCTTAAATCGCTCGATCTCGAAGACGGCGCCCGCGTCTGCGTTTTCTTTACCGGTCGCGCCTTCCCTCGCCGCGAAGAGAATGTGCTGGCGGTCGGCGGGTCTTTACTCTGGCAGGCCATCATCGAATTGACCCACCTCAGCGTGGACGAAATGGAGACGATTTATCGAAAGCATGGCGATTCGGGCGCCGCCGCCCAGGAGGCGCTTGGCCGCCACGTCGCAACCGGCAAGCTCACTCTCGAAAAGGTTGCCGCAGCGCTTCAGGATCTTGCGGCGCGCCGCGGCCCCGCTCAGAAGCTCGCAAGGCTGATCGAATTGTTTAAGAAGGCAGAGCCGGTGGAAGTGAAGTATCTCATTAAGATCATCACTGGCGATTTGCGGATTGGCCTTAAAGAAGGGTTGGTGGAGGAAGCGATTGCCCAAGCTTCGGGCTGTCCTGTGGTAGACGTGCGTCGAGCCAACATGCTGACTGGTGATATCGGGACTGCATTCCTGCTTGCTCGTGAGAACCGGCTCGGAACAGCCGAACTCCGGCTGTTCCATCCCATCGGTTTTATGCTGGCAAGCCCTGCCGAGAGTCCGGCAGAGGTGATGGGGTATTATCCCGAAGGCGTTCTGGCCGAAGATAAATATGACGGCA
>DATGKJ010000104.1:0-4900 GCA_035294685.1 Terriglobia bacterium
ACGGAAGTATCGGCCGGCAATCAGGTGAAACTGGGGCCGCAGCGACGGCCCGTCCGGACCCACGCCGCGAATCGTGACATTCGCGCCGCCTTTCTGGCCGAGCCGCGGGAAATTCATAAGGATGATCAGCTCCGGATCGACCCAGGGATTGCCGTCCTTATCCTTGGCGATTCCGTGCAGGTACCTGATGATCTGGAGAGAGTCACGGTCCACGAAGCTGACCGCTTCCGACTGCGCGCCCTCGCGCATGATGAGCACGTTCAAGGGATTCCCGGTTGAAGTGAGCGAGGACTGAAGTCCCTGGGCCAGCGCCATCAGAATAATAAACACCGCCACGGTCAGCGTGATGCTGAGCGCCGTCATCAGCGTGGTGGTGCGCCGCACGATCAAGTTACGAAAGTTGTATTTAAGAGGAATAGCCATAGGAATTGATTTATTCATTGAGCCATTGAATCAATGATTCAATAGGGAAATGATCCAATTGTTTCACCCCACAAACCTCAAGGCTTCGGCAATGCTGATGCGCGAGGCGCGAAGCGCGGGCCACAGCCCGCTCACAATTCCCACCAGGGCGGCAATGGCCAGGCATAGTCCCACGGCTTCCATCGTGACCGTGAAGTGCCCCAGGAAGCCTCCCAGGTTCGTGATATAACCAATCGACATATAAAAGCCGAAGCCTACTGCAAAACCAATCAAAGCGCCCACGGTGGTTGCGACAAGGCGGATGATTTTGAGCGCGCCTCCTTTGGCGGCGGGTCCGGCAAAAAGCATCCACGCGCCTGCGCCCACCAGCCAGGCCATCAGCAAGGCAAGGAAAAATCCCATAAATTTGGCGGAGGAATAGGTGGCAACGATGAAGGCATAAATCAGCTTGGCTCCCAACCCGCCCAGGATGCCTCCGAGCAAGGCGATGGCCAGCGATTCCCCGAGCAGTAAAGTCAAAATCATATTACGGCGGAAGCCCAAGGTTTTGAGCACGGCCACCTCTCCGGTGCGCTCACGAATCGACATGGCCATCGTATTGCCCGCCACGAGAAGAATCGTGAAGACTACCGCAGCGGAAATAGCCGTGAGCAGCAGCCGAACGTTGCCCAGCATGGAAACAAAACTCAGGGCGAAGGCTTGTTCGGTTTCAGTCTTGGTTTCCGCCGCCGTATTGCGAAACATCGCATCAATGGCATCCATCACCTTGGGCACGTCCTGCGCATTGTCCACTTTCACGGTGAAAGTTCCCACCGTGTTCGCCTCACTCAATAATTCGTTGAAATAGTCCCAATGGAAGTAAAGGGCCTGCTCCTGGCTTGAATCGGAGGGGTCTGTGTAAACCGCGCGGATCGTCAGTTCCGGGTTGATCGGAAAGATGGTGCCTTTCAAGGTGATGGTCTGGCCGATTTTCCAGTGGTACTTCTCCATCAGCTTCCTGCCCACCAAAGCGGCTGTGCGCTCGTTTTCCCAGGCGGAAACCTCGTCAGGGGGAACCTGATAATCGTCGTAAACCTTCAAAAAATTCTGCGCGTCGGCCGCGAAATTCGCGAAGAAGTTGCTGGCATCGATATACTGACCGCCGAACCATTGCACGCCAACGACGTATTTCACCCCCGGCACCGATTCGATCCGCTGCTTGTAATATTCCGGCAGCGGCTGGGTAATGGAAGTCGAGCGGTGCACCACCACGCGCAAGTCTCCCTGGCTGGACGTGTTGCCGGTGCTATAGAGGCTGGTGAGCACGGCTTGCAGCGTTCCAATTAAGAAGATCGAAATCGCGATGCTTGCAATCGTCAAAATCGTGCGGCGGCGGTTTCGGATTGCGTTTCTCCAGATCAATCTTGCCAGTTTCAAGGGATGCCTCCTCAAGAAGCGCTGAGCGGTCAGTGATCAGCATTCAATGGGCGCCCCTACAGGGGATTACAAATTATAGTGACACTATTTGCTGTAGCGGCGCTGTCCTCAGCGCCGAAAGACGCCGGTGGGGACACCGGCGCTACAGAAGAAGTCGTCACTTTAATTTGTAATCCTCAATAAGTTGTTTTGTCGCTCTGCGCGCCACTACAGCGCCCATGCTGATCGCATACATCGCAAAAGCGCGATGTATGCGCCACCCGTGATCCAAAAGAGAGATGGCTACAACTTCAATTACGACCCGCGGCAAACAACAGTTCCATCACACCGAGCGCTGGTAGATGCGAAAAGCGCGCGTGGCCAGCCCCGCGGTGACAATCGTCAGCGCGACCAGGAAACCGATGCGCGTGGCGACGAGCGGCCAGCTTATGTGCGCGCTCAAGGCGCTGCGCCCGGCGATGACAGCCCATTCCACCGGGTTGAAGCGGGCCACGGCCTGAATCCAGCCCGGCATCAGATTCCCGGCCATAAAGACAGAAGAGAGAAAAGTAAGCGGCAGCAAAATAAAGTTCGACGCCGCAATCACTGTTTCTTCCTTGCGCGCAACCAGGGCCATGGCGCTCGATAGCGCCCCAATCGGCACGGCCAGCAACACGGCGCAGACGATTAACAGGCCCACGCCCCGCACTCCCCCTGGAAAGCGAGCGCCCAGAATCATTCCCAGCACCACGATCAGCACCGACTGAATGACCGCGATCAGCGCAAGTTGAATCAGCCGGCCCGCAATCAGCGCGACGCGGCTGGCGGGCGAAACCAGAAAGCGATCCATGACGCCCAGATCCAGATCGCGGATAATGCCCATCCCTGACCAGCCCGCGCCGAAGAGCACGGTCATAATCACCACGCCCGGAGTCAGAAAATCGACGTATGCCGAAGCTCCAAACCCCGGAAGCAGGACCACCTTTTTGAAAAGTTGGCCAAAAAGCACTAACCAGATAATCGGCTGCACCAGTGTGAAAGCAATGTAGAGAGGCTGGCGCATCAAGTTCCGAAAGTGGCGCAGCGTCATATAAAATGAATGAGCGAGCGTCCTCATTGAGAGCCTCCCTGGTCTGCTTCACGGAAACTGCGTCCGGCATAGCGTAGATAAACATCGTCAAGGGAAGGGCGCGCGACCGTGACGGACGCCACTTTGACGCCGGCCGACTCAAGAGCTGCCAGCGCTAGGGGCACAGTCGTGGCTCCGCGATCCGCTCGCGCATACAGCATGCGAGTGTCGATGACCAGTTCGCGCAGTTCTTCTAACTGGCTTAACACGCTGTGCGCCTTGCTGGCGTCCTCAGCCTGTGCCAGTTCCATGTGGATGGTGTCGCCGCGAAGTTCGCTCTTTAACTCCTCGGGGCTGCCTTCAGCCACCACTCGGCCACGGTCAACAATCGCTAAGCGTTGCGCCAGCCGGTCGGCTTCCTCCAGGTAATGAGTGGTGAGGAGTATAGTGATCCCTTCTTCATGGGCGAGGCGGGCAATCTCTTTCCACATATCCGCCCTGGCTTCAGGATCGAGTCCCGTGGTTGGCTCATCCATGAATAAAACGCTTGGGTGATGAACGAGTCCCATCGCCACATCAAGCCTGCGCTGCATGCCTCCGGAATAAGTGCGAGTGACCCGATCGGCAGCCTGATCAAGGCCAAACCGCTCCAGCAGTTCCGTAATCCGCCGTTTAAGCTCGGTCCCTCGCAGCCCATAAATGCGGCCCTGAAGCATGAGGTTTTCACGACCCGTCGCTTCGGAATCGACGCCTGACTTCTGGCCGATGCAGCCGATAGCGTGGCGCACCCGTTCGGAATCGCGAAGCACATCCAGACCCGCCACTTGCGCCTCGCCGCTATCGGGACGGGAAAGCGTGGTCAGGATTTTCACTGTTGTTGACTTTCCGGCGCCGTTCGGCCCCAGAAGGCCAAAAATGGTGCCCGCCTCGACCCGGAAACTCAACCCGTCGAGGGCGCGCACGCCGCCCCGATACGTCTTCACCAGATTCCGGGCTTCAATCGCCGGCAATTCAGGCTGAGACGAAGAGGAGGATTGATGCCGCACAGAGTTCGATGACTCAACGAGGGTCATAAGCTAACCATCCGTTTCCGGGAAATAGCGTCTCGCGCCCAAATCCCCTGCGTGACAAGATTCTTCGCAGTTCCTGCTTGGCGCGAAAGATCAGGGTTTTGACATTGGCGCAACTTAAGCCTAATTTTCGGGCGATCTCCTGGTGACTCAAATCCTCGTAATATTGCATGACCAGCGGAAGTCGATAGCGCTCCGGCAGGCGAGCAAGGGCCTCTCGAACAGCTTGCTGCTCCTCTGTTCGCAGCAACTCCTGAAGAGGGGATGCCAGGGGCGCTGCCGGTTCCGGCCCCTCAGAATTGGCGGGCTGGAAGAGCCGCTGCTCCGAGCGCCGTTTGCGCAGGAGGTCCACGCAGTAGTGACCCGTGACGCTCGACAGCCAGCGCGAGAAGGGCATGGCGCTGTCATAAGTTCTGACTGCTTTCGGCAGCCGCAGAAAGATCTCGTTTGAGGCATCCTCCGCCTCGCATGAACCAAGGAATCGACGGCAAATGCCGAGCACGCGCGGATGAAAACTCTGAAACAGATCGGCAAACGCCTCTTCGTGAAGTTCCGACCTTTCGATTGCGATAGCGTTCACGAGTGAATCTCCACCTGCTGCGCCGCCATTGCGCGAATGCCGGCCAGCGAGAATTCTGTAACGTGCGCGATGAGTTTCTCCGTGTTTTCCGCGCTGAAGAAAGAGTAGCCGAAACCGGCAACGTTCGGGTTGACAAGCTTCAGCATCTCTTTCGCTTGAGCGAACATCAGGCACTGACCCTGAATGCTTGCGGCGCAGTAGATCGTCTTAGCGTCGTTTGCGGGACAACCGATCAATTCGCTAACCACCTCGCAGAGGTAAAGGAATTTCGGAAGAATCCCTCGCTCGAAAGCCATCTGCCAGATCGTCCGGTCAGAGCCTTCGATAGGCTCGAGAGTTGGCTCAGAGGTTTCGTGGGCAACC
>DATGKJ010000105.1:0-8138 GCA_035294685.1 Terriglobia bacterium
TCCGCTCTGGACCTTGTCGCCGCACTGGTCACCTACATTTCAGTGCGCCTGGCGGATAAACCCGCCGATTCCTCTCATCCCTTCGGTCACGGAAAGTTCGAGCACCTTTCGGCTTTCGTGGAAACGGGATTGCTGCTGGTCGCCTGCACGTGGATCGTCATCGAAGCCATCCATCGCCTCGTTTTTAACGAGGTCCACGTGTATCCTTCTTTCTGGGCCTTTGCGGTGATGTCGATTTCAATCTTAGTGGATGTTTTTCGTTCCCGCTCCCTTTTCCGCACGGCGCGGAAGTATGGCAGCCAGGCGCTCGAAGCGGATGCATTGCATTTTTCGACCGATATCTATAGTTCGAGCGCAGTGATCCTCGGTCTGATTCTTATTCTGATTTCCCAGCACCGAGGAATCCTTTGGCTGCGCGCGGCGGACCCGGTGGCCGCTTTGGTGGTGGCGGGCCTTACGATCTACATCAGCCTCCGTCTGGGCAAAAGAACCCTCGACGCTCTGATGGATGCCGCTCCGGCCGGAATTTCCAGCCGGGTTGCAAAGGCCATTTCCGGGGTCCCTGGGGTTCTAAAGCATGATCGCATCCGGGTTCGCCAGAGTGGGAATCAGATCTTCATGGATCTGGACCTGATGCTCGAAAGCAACATTCCGCTGGAACACGCTCAGGCCGTTGAAGGCGTCGTGGAATCCAAAGTCCGCGAATTGTTCCCAGGCGCCGATATCGTCATCCATTTCACGCCTCAGAAGCCTTCAGCAGGCAATCTGGTTGAAAAAATTCGCGCCGTGGCCCATCGCAATAACTTTCAGATCCACGACGTCACCCCACTGGAGGTTAAGGGGAAAGTGAATCTCAATCTCGATCTGGAACTCGATCCAAGCTTAACCCTGGAGGCCGCCCATCAAAAGGCTACGGAACTCGAAACAGAAATCAAGCGGGAAATTCCCGAAGTCAATGAGGTGAACGTTCATATCGAGCCCATGCGGAATCGGGTGGAACGGGCCCGGGAAGCTGCCTGGTTGCAAGACGGGATGGAAAAGAAACTGCTCGCTATTGCGAAGAAGACTCCGGGATTGCTTGATTGCCACGCATTAGTCGTCCATCAGATGGAAGATGGCATCGTGGTCAGCGTTCACTGCACCTTAGACCCTCACTTGCCCCTCTCGCGCGCCCACGAAATCACCGATGAATTGGAGTTTAAGTTCCGCAAAGAATTTCCTCAAATTGTCAAGGTCAGCATCCACGCTGAGCCGCATGGCGAAGGCTAATTCGTGGGAATGGCCGGTATGGGTGACTTTCGAGAGAGCTCTTCAAGCCTGAACGACCACGGTGGTCTCAGTGCGCGTGACGGGACGATAGAGCGTATCGCGCTCGCAAGGCTCCTGTCCCGCTTCCCGAATGAGGCGAATGAGTTGCTGGCGGGTCATCACTTGGGGCGTGGCGGCTCCGGCATCGTGGTAAATCTTTTCTTCGACCACCGTGCCGTCAAGATCGTCCGCCCCAAAGCGCAGCGCCACTTGCGCCACGCGAGGCGTCAACATAATCCAATAAGCCTTGATGTGAGGGAAATTATCAAGCAGAAGCCGGGCTGCGGCCACATTCTTCAAATCCGTGAAGCCGGTGGTATCGCGATAGTCCACGTCCTTGCCAAGTTCCGTGTGGGCGGGATGAAACTTAAGGGGAATGAAGGCCTGAAAACCCCGCGTCTCATCCTGAAGCTTGCGAAGCTGCAAGAGATGATCGACGCGGTCTTCGTCCGATTCGATGTGGCCGTAAAGCATGGTGGCGTTCGAGTGCAACCCCAGTTCGTGGGCGGTGCGATGCACCTTCAGCCAGGCATAGGCGCCAATTTTGTGGTCGCAGATTTTGCGACGCGTGGCCGGAGCGAAAATCTCAGCGCCGCCACCCGGCAGCGACCCTAACCCAGCTTCCTTGAGCCTTTCCAGGATTTGCCGGTAATTCAAGTGGGTTCTCTGGGAAAAATAGGCGATCTCAACCGCCGTGAAAGCCTTCAGATGGACTGTGGGGAAGCGTTCTTTCAGGCCGCGAATCAAGTCCACATAGTAGTCGAACGGCAGATCAGGATGAAGCCCGCCGACAATATGGAATTCCGTAATTGCCTCGGTCCACCCTTCGCCGGCCACTCGGAAAGCTTCTTCCAGCGACATCGTGTAGGCTCCCGCAGCGTCTGCCTTGCGCCCAAACGCGCAAAGACGGCAACTTGCCACGCAGACGTTGGTGGGATTAATGTGCCGGTTCACGTTGAAATAGGTTCGATTGCCGTGCAGCTTCTGCCGGACGTGGTGCGCCAGGTAACCGATAGCCAGGAGGTCATTTGAGCGAAAGAGCGCAAGGCCGTCTTCAAACGTCAGGCGCTCGCCGGAAAAAACCTTGTCGGCAATGGGCTTCAGAGCGGCGTCTTCGATTCGCAGCTTGTTTAGGATCATGAACTTTGCTTTTTGCTACAGACGCTGTGGTGATGCTCGCTGAAACCTTATGTTACCCCGCCCCTTATCCCTATTGCAAATTCGAAGTTTTTATGGTTTAGCTTCAGCACATGCCTGACCCTTCCGGGCTTCCCGTACCCGCATGGCTATTGCCTGAGGGCTTGACAAAGGGTTTACCATATGGTTTCGTACTTATTTACGGCGCCTGGGTGCATTGAGGTGTGGGATTACCCTTTATTTGCATTCCGGATGAACTGGGAAAGATGTTATGTGATTTTTATGTTAGTTCCTGAACCCAATTTAACCGAGCCTCGGCACGAAGCCGCCTTCTTTTATGGACTCTTTCTGCGCGGTCATCCCCTCCAGAAACTCCGAGCCGATATTGATGTCCCTCCTGAGGTACTGAATCGCTGGCAGCAACTGGCCCTGAGCGACCCGTGGTATCGGGCTACGGTGGAACGTATGGTCAGTTATCGCAAGGAAGTGCTCGCCATCTTTGATTCGCTTGTCTTCCGCGAAATGGAAGTCTCCACCCCGATGCAGTAATTCCCTTCAATCCGTTTTAATCTGAAGAGCCAATTCGTTTTTAAGGTTTTATACCGTCTACCCAGCCTGAAAATTTTTCTCATTTGTCTCATTCGTCTCCATTACGCTGCCTGATTCTGTTAAAATTTTTGCGTGCCGACAAATGACAGAATCAAAAAGACTTAATTTCGGAGGCATAAGATCGCAATCTCAAATTTTCAGGAACGAACCCTAAGCTTACGCCATTTAATTTTTAGTATGTGAAATGCGTTTTTAAATTTGGCAAGACGATTGTGAACGAAAGGAAGTGAGCGGTTAAACCTGCCTGCGGAGGAGGATGTCTGCCGCCCAGGTGAGGAAGAACAAGATGCTGATATACCCGTTAATCGTGAAGAAGGCGGCGTTGACGCGAGAAAGATCAGAAGGCTTCACCAGGCGATGCTCATAGATCAACAGAGCTGCTACCAGGATAAGTCCCAGGGCTGCAAGCCACCCCAGACGCTCGATCTTGGCTACAGCGATTAACAGGACGAGCATCAGAACATGCAGCGCTGCTGAACCTTTCAAGGCGGCGGCGATGCCGTAGCGACTGGGAAAGGATTCAAGTCCCTCGCGGCGATCAAAATCAACATCCTGGCAGGCGTAAATCAGATCGAATCCAGCCACCCAAAGAGTGACGGCGCCGCCCAGCAGCAAGATGCCCAGCTTCAGATCACCTCGCAGGGCGATCCAGGCAGCAATGGGCGATAGCCCGAGACAAAGGCCAATCGCCAGGTGAGAGAGCCAGGTAAAACGCTTGGTATAGGAATATCCCAGGAGCACTGCCAGCGCAGCCGGCGAGAGCCTGAAGGCCAGGGCATTTAACTGCGATGCGGCCAACACGAAGATGGCGCAGGAGATTGCTGTAAAGCTCGCGGCAAAGCGCAGGCTCAATTTGCCGGTAATCAGAGGGCGCATGCGCGTGCGAGGATTCAGGGCGTCAAACTTCAAGTCCACAATGCGGTTAAAGGTCATCGCAGCGCTGCGCGCCGCCACCATCGCTACAATGATCCAGAGCAACTGCCGCCAGGTGGGCCATCCGCGCACAGCCAGTAGCGCCCCGGTCAAGGCAAACGGCAATGCAAAGACTGAGTGCTCGAATTTGATCATTTCGAGCGTAGTTCGAAACTTGGCAAGAGCGCCCCGTACCTGCGGCTCACCGGTTGGCGCGGGCAGGGAATTCCAGATTTCAGGCCTCTCACTCATCAGTGAAGTTTATCTTGCCTGACGGCGTTGTTCTGTGTCAATTTCCGGGAAGGGTCGCGTCCAAAGAATGCGGCTTCCTCGCAGATTTTCTTCAGTCGACCAGACAAGGAGTTTATCCGGTGAATTCACAACCATCGCAGCGCACCATTCGTTCGCGTCGCGTCCATGGGGCTTTCGTCCTGGATTGCAGCCTCGGCAAATGGCAAGGGGCAGAATTCGTTAACTTCCAAGGCCGGCCGCTGGGCGGGAAGCCGCGGCAAGCTACGGTTTATACGCTCTGGGATTCTCGAGACTTGTACCTTGCTTTCGATGTGCTCTCCTCCCGGCTTCAGGCCGTTGTGCGCGAACACGACGGCCAGAACCTTTGGTGGGATGACGGCGTGGAATTCCTCATCGACCCGCACCGAGACCGCACGCGAGAATTTCTGCCCGACGACTTTTCGTATCACATCAACATCCTGAACGTGGTTTATGACGACCGCGGCACGCCTTCCGGCGAAGCCAACCCTGCGTGGAACGGTGTGGCGCGACACGAGGTGAAAATTCTGGACGATTATCACTACGTGGTGGAGGTGGCTATCCCCTGGCAGGAAATCGGCCTTGAGCCGCGCGAGAACGAAACCGCCATCGGCATTGATTTCTGTGTGAATGGCAAGGACCCGGAAACCGGGCAGTATGACTACTTTGATTGGTGCGGTTTGAAAGTCTTTCATGATCCGTCGGGGTTTGGCGAACTGGCGCTGACAGGAGCCTTTTGAGAGGCTGACTTTGCGTTCATGCGCGGTGAGGTAAAAGCGCTTGACGTTTAACGTATCGCGTTATAGCTTAAAAATATGATTATGTCCTTTCGGTCCAGGGACATAGAGAAGCTCCACAATCGCGAAGGCAGCGAAAGATTTAAGGCCATCGAGCGCGTCGCGCTTCGTAAGCTCCGACAGCTCGATGCGGCAAGAAGACTCGAAGACTTGGCGGCTCCTCCGGGCAACCGGCTGGAAACGCTTCGTGGCGACCGGAAGGGCCAGCACAGCATTCGGATTAACAGTCAATGGCGCATCTGTTCTGTATGGCGGGGAGGGGACGCTCACGAGTTGAAATTGTTGATTACCATTAGGGGGTGAGATATGGCGAAACGCATCAAACCAGTTCATCCGGGCGAGATTCTTCGCGAAGATTTCATGGAACCTCATGGCCTGAGCGTTAACCGGCTGGCGCTGGATCTGCGTGGTGCCGGTCACGCGCATTGCCGAGGTTGTGCGCGAGCGTCGCGCAATTACGCCTGACACGGCATTGCGTCTGGCGCGCTACTTCGGTACCACGCCCGACTTCTGGCTTAATTTGCAAATGCGTTACGAATTGGATCGCGCCGAAGATGAATCGCTTGAGAAAATCCAAAGAGATGTGCGCCCGCTGGCGGTCGCATAAGGCGTCCAGGCGGTGCTTCGTGGATGGGAGTGCTTCTCAATTTAAATTTCTATCTACGTTCGGGGACAATTTCACCTACCCATTTGGGAGTGCGTTAGCATCTCGCGGTGCCCTCTGAAGCTGAACGGATAATAAGCCTGTATCAGCAGTATGCCGATGATGGGGATCGGCATACGAGGACGCGATCTCCTCATCATGTTTGGATCCTCTCAGGTATGCGAGCACGATCTCTAAATTAGCAAGTGGGTTGTTACTCTTCTGCCTTTCCAGCAGTGCAACGCGGGTAGGATATAATCAAACGTTGGTCGGATGCGAGGTGATTGATGAATCGCGAGGCAGCGTGGGAACTGTTGTGTGAACACACCCAGAGCGAGAGCTTAAGGAAGCATGCCTTGGCGGTGGAAGCCTGCATGCGAGCCTATGCGCGCAAGTTCGGCGAGGATGAGGAAAAATGGGGCTGCGTGGGGCTGATCCACGATTTTGACTATGAGCTTTATCCGAATGCTCCCGACCATCCCCTGAAGGGAAGCGAGATTCTGAAAGCCCGGGGATATTCGGAAGAAGTCCGGCGAGCCATTCTGGGGCACGCAGACTATAGCGGCGTGCCGCGCGATACGCGGCTGGCTCAGGCGCTCTTTGCCTGCGATGAACTGGCGGGATTCATCACCGCCTGCTCGCTGGTGCGGCCAGATAAGATTGAGAATCTGGAACCGAAGTCGGTGTTAAAACGCATGAAGGACAAGGCCTTTGCGCGTTCCGTAAATCGGGAGGACATCCGCCGCGGCGCTGAAGAGTTAGGAATTCCACTGGAAGAGCACATCGCTTTTTGCATTCAGGCGATGCGCGGCATTGCCAATGAATTGGGTCTCGCTGCCAGCCAGCCCGCAACCACGCCCTTGTGATCTTCAGGCTTTCCACGGCTTCGAGCAGGTTACTGAAAAACGGTCTTGAGCCGTGCCATTCGCTTGTCATTCTGAGCGAGGCGAAGAATCCCCGTATTTCGCTCGGGTTATATTTGAGAGGACTATGCCACGACCTAAGCCTGTTCTTTTAATCATTCTGGATGGATGGGGCTACCGCGCCGAGCGCGATGCCAACGCCATTGCCCTGGCCAGGACGCCACATTATTCGCAACTCCTGGCCGAATATCCCCACACTCTGGTCTACACCTCGGGTGAACGAGTGGGACTGCCGGACGGCCTGATGGGAAATTCCGAAGTCGGCCATTTAAACATCGGCGCCGGGCGGGTGGTCTATCAGGAAATTACCCGCATTGACGCTTCAATCCAGTGCGGCGAGTTCTTCAAAAAGCCGCAACTGGTGGAACTGATGCAGCATGCGCGCGCAAGCCGCCTGCACCTGCTGGGGCTGCTGAGCGATGGCGGCGTGCATTCGCACCAGGAGCACCTTTACGCCCTGCTGCGCATGGCCAAGGAAAACGGAGTGAGCCAGGTTTTTGTCCACGCCTTCCTGGATGGGCGCGATACGCCTCCCACACGGGGCGCAGAATACCTGGCGGCTTTGAAGCAGAAAATCGAGGAGTATGGCATCGGCAAGATCGCCACGGTGACGGGCCGCTACTATGCCATGGACCGTGACAATCGCTGGGATCGCATCCAGAAGGCTTATGACGCCATGGTGAACGGCGAAGGCCACAAAGCCAATGACCCCATTGCAGCGGTTAAGGAATTCTACCATCAGGGCATCACGGATGAGTTCATGCTGCCGATTGTCGTCACTGAAGGAGCTGGAGGCCAGCCTGTTGCCGCCATCCACACCGGCGACGCCGTGATGTTCTTCAATTTCCGCGCCGATCGCGCCCGGCAGACCACGCGCGCCCTGACGCAGCCGGACCTCAACACGTTCCCGCGGCGCAACTTCCCCGAAAAGCTTCATTACCTCTGCATGACGCGATATGACAAGACCTTTACTTTGCCCTATGTCTTTCCGCCGCAAGAGCTGAACCATATCCTGGCGGAACTTATGGCTGAAATGAACCTGCGGAACCTGCGCGTCGCGGAGACGGAAAAATATGCCCACGTGACTTATTTCTTCAACGGGGGTGTGGAAAAGGCTTACCCGGGTGAGGATCGCATCCTGGTGCCGTCACCCAAGGTGGCGACGTATGACTTGAAGCCCGAAATGAGCGCCTTCGGGATCAAGGATACGGTCGTCAAGGCGGTAAATGACGGGACTTTTGACGTCCTCATCATCAACTTTGCGAATGCAGATATGGTGGGACACAGCGGCAAGCTTGAGGCTGCCATTCAGGCGGTGGAAAGCGTGGACGCCTGTCTGGGTGATATCTATCGGGCTGTCCGCGCCAGGAACGGCGTCATTCTGATAACCGCAGACCACGGCAATGCTGAGTTGATGATAGACCCTGAGACCGGCGGCCCTCATACTGCTCATACTACGAACCCTGTGCCCTTCATTCTGGTATCAGAGCAAGGGAAGACGGTCAAACTTCGGGAAGGCGGCGCGCTCGCCGATATTGC
>DATGKJ010000106.1:0-10870 GCA_035294685.1 Terriglobia bacterium
CCCCCCCCCCCCCCGCGCAAGCGAGGGTCTCGAGGGATTCCCAGTTGCGCGGAAATGACAGTGCCATTTTCATGCAACGCAGCGAGCCCGAGGCTCATGGGGTCTCCGCTCAGAATGACAGGAGAAAAATAGAAGAGGAGCTCACCATGCAACTGGGTTGGATTGGATTGGGCCAAATGGGTCTTCCCATGGCCCGCAATGCCATGAAGGCTGGGCATACGCTCACGGTTTATAATCGCACTCGCAGCCGCGCGGAGGAGCTTGCCAAGGAAGGGGCGCGGGTTGCATCACAGCCGGCGGAAGCCGCCCAAAACGATGTCGTCGTGACGATGCTCGCCGACGATGCGGCAACGGAAGAAGTGGTCTTTGGCTCTCACGGAGTGCTCGCGGCGCTTCAGCGCGGCGGAGTGCATGTCTGCATGAGCACGATCAGCGTGGCGCTCGCCCAGCGGATGACTCAGGCTCACCGCGAAGCCAGGCAGATTTATATTTCCGCGCCCGTTTTCGGACGTCCGGATGCTGCTGCGGCTCGAAAGCTCTATGTTGTGCCTGCGGGGCCTCAGGACGTGTGCGCTCGCCTTCAGCCGCTTTTCGACGCCGTCGGCCAGCGCACTTATTACATGGGCGAAGAGCCCGCCGCCGCGAACGTGGTGAAGCTGAGCGGCAATTTTCTGATTGCTTCCATGATTGAAAGCCTTGCGGAAGCCTTCGCTCTGGTTCGCAAGTACGGCGTGAATCCGCAAGCGTACCTGGAAATGATCACCACGTCGCTCTTTAACGCTCCGGTTTATAAGACCTATGGAGGCCTGATCGTCGAAGATAAATATGAACCCGTGGGATTTAAGATGGCGCTGGGCTTGAAAGACGCGCGCCTGGTGCTGGCCGCAGCCGAAGCGCGCGCAGTGCCAATGCCCGTCGCCAGTCTGGTGCGAGACCGCATGCTGACGGGCATCGCGCTGGGCCGTCAGGAGGCCGACTGGGCAAGCGTCGCGCGCATCGCGGCGGAAAATGCAGGACTGTAGTCCCCACCCATGTTCATAAAGTGGCAGGGCTCATCTCACTGAGGATTACAAATTATAGTGACAGGGTTTCTGTAGCGCCGGTGTCCTCACCGGCGGTTCTCGGCGCTGTAATTTGTAATCCTCAGTAAGAATCCAACAGGAGGCATCCATGAAGGCGATTCGAGTTCATCAGTTTGGCGGCCCGGAGGTGATGAAGCTGGAAGAAGTTCCTGACCTTCGTCCAGGTCCGGGCGAAGTGGTGGTGCGTGTAAAGGCTGTCGGGGTGAATCCCGTGGATACTTATATTCGCTCGGGCGCATACGCGCTCAAACCGGACTTGCCTTACACCCCGGGCATGGATGCAGCCGGGGTAGTGGAAGCCGTGGGGCAGGGTGTGGCTCGTTTCGCGCCCGGCGCGCGCGTTTATGTGGCAGGAACTCTCAGCGGCGCCTATGCGGAGCAGGCGCGTTGCAAGGAGTCCCAGGCGCATCCCTTGCCGGACAAGGTGACATTTGCGCAGGGCGCAGCCGTGAATATTCCGTACGCCACGGCCTATCGCGCTTTGTTTCACCGCGCGCGCGTGATGCCCGGAGAGACGGTTCTGGTCCATGGCGCAAGCGGCGGAGTCGGCATTGCATCCGTGCAGTTGGCGCGCGCAGCAGGACTGAAAGTGATTGGCACCGCGGGCACCGAGCGCGGCAGAAAACTGGTGATGGAGCAGGGAGCGCACCATGTTTTGGATCACCGCGCGGCTGATTACCTCAGCCAGCTCCAGCAATTGACAAACGGGCGAGGGGTGGATGTGATTCTTGAGATGCTGGCCAATGTGAACCTGGGCAAGGATCTGACGGTACTGGCGCGCAATGGCCGCGTTGTGGTGATTGGGAGCCGCGGCAGCGTCGAGATCAATCCGCGGGATACCATGAGCCGCGATGCCAGCATCCTGGGAATGACGCTGATGAACGCCACGGAATCGGAGTTGGCCAGCATTCATGCCGCTTTGGTTGTGGGTCTGGAAAACGGCACTCTGCGACCCGTCATCAACCGGGAATTACCGCTCGCTGAGGCCCCTCGCGCTCATCAGGCCGTCCTGGAACCAGGCTCCTACGGAAAGATCGTGCTGATTCCGTAAGCGGCGGCTGTTTGTAAAATTCGCTAAATACAGGGATTCTTCGCTTGCGCTCCGCTCAGAATGACAAGGGGACGCTCAGGATGACAGTGGGGCGGGTTTTTCACCAAGCTGTTGATTGGCGGAAGGGTTTTGAAACAGGTTCCAGTCATCTGGCAGGTTTTTAAACCCCTCGCAACGATTATCGAACAGGTTGCTGAGAACTCAGCCAGCCTGTCATTCCGAGGAGCCGAAGGCGATCCCAAGCTTGCGCGGGAGGAATCTCGCAGGCGCTCTATTTCAAAGCGAGATTCCTCCCCATCGCTCCGCTCTGGATCGGAATGACATGGTTGGGGAGCGGTTTGCAGCATCCTTACGAATGCCATGAGAATTTTAGGCGCGCTGGCAGGATTCGCGCTCCTGCTCACCATACTCTGGGATGCCTTCGAGACCATTATCCTGCCGCGGCGGGTGGTGAGGTATTATTTTCGGCTGACGCGCGCCTTCTATCGCTACACATGGACGCCGTGGGCTGCGATCGCGCGCCGCCTGAAGCCCGGTCGGTGGCGGGAATCCTTCCTCAGTTATTTTGGTCCGCTTTCACTTCTGTTTCTCTTTGCGCTTTGGGCCTGCGGCCTCATCTTCAGCTTTGCGTTGCTTCAATGGTCTGCGGGCTCCGTCGTGAGATTGAAAGGCGTCCATCCCTCCTTCTGGACGGACCTGTACCTGAGCGGAAGCAGCTTCTTCACTCTTGGACTCGGGGATGTAGTTCCGCTCTCCACGGTGGCGCGGGTGATTACTGTGATCGAGTCAGGCACGGGATTCGGGATGTTGGCTGTGGTGGTGACTTATCTTCCGGTGCTTTACGGCGCGTTCTCAAAGCGTGAGGTGAATATCTCGTTGATGGATGCGCGCTCGGGCTCGCCTCCCACTGCGGCGGAATTGTTGCGACGCCACGCGCGGCCGGAACAGGTGCAAACGCTCGTTGAATATCTGCACGATTGGGAATCCTGGTCGGCAGAATTGATGGAAATCCATCTTTCGTATCCCGTTCTCTGCTTCTTTCGTTCTCAGCACAGCAATCAATCGTGGCTGGCGGCGCTTGCCACGGTTTTGGATACGTCGGCTTTTCTCATCACCCAGGCCCGCAACAGGCTCCAATGGCAGGCGCAGCTCACCTTTGCGATCGCGCGGCATGCCGTGGTTGATCTCTCTCAGGTGATTTTCAGCCCGCCGGAACCCCTCCGCGAGGATCGTTTTCGCAAGGAGGATCTGGAGCGCCTCTGGGCGTTGCTGATCGCCGAAGGCATGGAATTGGAGCGCGAAGTGGATTACGAAAGACTGTGGGAACTTCGCCAGATGTACGAGCCTTATTTGAACGGCATGGCCAGGCGCCTGATGTTGCCGCTCCCCCCGTGGAGAGTGCCTCAGCAATCCCTTGACAACTGGCAACGAACGGCCTGGAAATCAGGGCTTCCCTCCAAGTTCGTTATTTAGCCGGACAGACCTCTCGCCGCCGGCCCTCTGGTTTTATTGATTGTCACCCCTCGCAGTGGTATTTTATCTAGACCAGTATGGAATCTGGTTGAACCAGTTAATATGCGGGATAGCGTCATGAGCGAAGCTTGGTCAGCGCCCGAAGACGTGGGTTTGTCATGAATGTGAATCTTTCAGAACGCGTTGCGCTGGTCACTGGCGGCGCGCGCGGGATCGGCAAAGCTATCGCTGAAGCCCTGGCTCAGAACGGCGCTGTGGTCGCGGTGAACGACATCAACCCGGGCGGCGAGGCCGCGGCGGATGGAATTCGTCGAAAGGGAGGCCGAGCCGCGTTTTATCAGGCTGACATCGGCGATGCCCGCGCCGTCAACGAAATGGTTGCAATCGTCGAGAAAGATCTTGGACCCATCGCAATCCTGGTAAACAATGCCGGAATTAACGTGGTAAAGGAACGCCGTCCTGTTCATGATTTCCTCGACGCGGACTGGCGCGCGATTCTGCGCGTGGACCTGGACGGAGTCTTCTATTGCTCGCGCGCCGTTTCGTCGAACATGGTCAGACGGCGGAAAGGGGTGATTATCAACATCGGCTCGATTCTGGGAATAGTGCCCATGCGCCTGCAATCCGCCTTTGACGCGGCAAAAGCCGGGATGTTGAATTTCACGCGTGGTCATGCGCTGGAAGCGGCCCCGCACGGAATACGAGTCAATGCGATTGCTCCCGGCTCGATCCTGACGGATGTCACCCAGGAACTCTTTTACAACCCTGCGTCCCAGCGCCTGGCGGAGAGCCTTCTGGCTCACATTCCGCTTGGGAAACCCGGAGAACCCGAAGATATTGCGAACGCGGTCCTGTTCCTGGTCTCTGACGAGGCCCGCTATATCACAGGCCACGTGCTGGTTGTCGATGGAGGATGGACCGTCGGCTTTGCGCGGGACTGGTGATCTTCTGTGCGCATCGATGCTTCCGCCGCTGCGCGATGAGTCACACGGCCCGCGCTGGAGGGGTTTGCGACAGACAGGGAGGCTTACCAATTATAGTGACCGCTTTTTCTGTAGCGCGGATGCCCCTTCGCTGCGCTCAGGGCAAGGCTCTCACCGGCGATTTTCGGCGCTGGGGGCAGCGCCGCTACAACCCGCGTTATCACTATAATTTGTGAGCTTCACCAGGAGAACAGCGGATGGAGGAAAACTTCGATGAATGTCTCGAAAGAATTGGTTTTGTCGCTATACCGCGCGATGGCGGAGATCCGCGAATTTGAACTCAAGGCGAGAGAAATCTTTCGGTCCGGTCGGATGCCGGGTTTTATTCACTTATATGTCGGAGAGGAAGCCATCGCGGCCGGCGTCATAGCTTGTCTTCAGAAAGAAGACTATGTGACAAGCTCTCATCGAGGCCACGGTCACGCATTGGCAAAAGGGATTCCAGCCCGGGAAGTCATGGCCGAGCTGATGGGAGCGGTGGGCGGTTGCTGCGGCGGGCGCGGCGGAAGCATGCACCTCTACGAGCCGGCGGTGGGGTTTCTCGGAACCAACGGAGTTGTGCCGCCGGGCATTCCTATTGCAGCGGGCGCGGCTCTAAGCGCGAAATTGAGAAAGACCGGACAGGTGGCCGTCTCTTTCTTCGGCGACGGCGCCGTGAACAACGGCGCTTTCCATGAAGCTCTTAACATGGCGGCTGTGTGGGAGCTGCCCGTAATTTTCGTCTGTGAAAATAACCTCTATGCGACGGAAACGCCCTTCAAAGCGGCAACGAAAAATACCAGCGTAGCGAGCCGGGCGGCAGCTTATCAAATGCCGGGGATTGAAGTGGACGGCAATGACGTGCTGGCGATATACGAAAAAACCGGCCAGGCCGTTCAAAGAGCGCGGCGGGGTGAAGGGCCGACGCTGATGGAATGCCTCACCTATCGCTGGTTTGGACATCACGAGGGTGATCCGGGCACGTCGTACCGAAGCAGGGAGGAAGTGGAGATGTGGAAGCAGCGGGATCCCGTCAGGAGACTGCGTGAGCAAGCGCTTGCTTCCGGATGGGCCGAACCCGGCGACTTCGAGCGCATCGACGAGGAAGTAAGGAGCCTGATCGAGGACGCTGCCCAATTCGCTCTTGCCTCTCCACAACCGAAAGCAGCGACGGCGCTGGATCAAGTGTTTTGCGACTGATGGAATCGAAAAAGGGAGATCGAAGTGGCGAAAACGCAATCAAGCGTCCGTCAGGGCTTGGATGAAACCTCCTCAGAGCGGGTTGGCACTTATGTGGAGGCGGGCATTGAAGCGATTCGTGACGAGATGCGGCGGGACCCGGACATTTTCTATATGGGACAGGGCATTGGGCCTCGAGGCGGCAACTTCGCGCAGACTCGCGGTTTATGGAATGAATTTGGCGATGAACGCTTGAGGGACACGCCGATCGCTGAACTGGCGCAGGTGGGGTTAGGCATCGGGGCGGCGCTTGCGGGCAGCAGACCGATTGTTGATATTGTCTTCTTCGACTTTATTCTGGAAGCTTCCGCACTGTTGATCCAACAGGCATCGACGATTCATTACATCTCAAATGGCAAGTTCAGGGTTCCTCTGGTGATCCGCGCTGCCATGGGAGGAGTTCGCAATACAGGCCCGCATCACTCGCATACCTTCTATTCATTTTTCATGCACATTCCGGGTCTGAGAGTGGCCGTGCCCGCAACACCGCATGACGTGAAAGGGCTTTTGAAGACGGCTCTCCGCAGCGACGATCCGGCGCTTTTCATCGAGCACAAGGCGCTTTACAACGCAAAAGGCCCGCTACCGGCGCAAGAATACACCGTGCCATTTGGTCAGGCGGCGATTCGACGCCCCGGAAAAGACGTGACCCTCATTGCTGTAAGCCTGATGGTGTCAAAAGCCCTGGAGGCGGCTGAAATCCTCGAGCGAGAGGGGATTTCGGTGGAGGTCATTGATCCTCGAACCGTTGCGCCGCTGGATAAAGAGACGATTCTTCAGTCGGTCAGCAAAACGGGTCGTTTGGCGATCTTAGACGAGGCTTATGCCGCCTGCGGATTTTCTGCCGAGGTTGCGGCGCTGGTATCAGAGGAAGCTTTGGATGAATTGGACGCTCCGATCAGGCGAATTTGCGCTCTGCCTGCCCCTCACGCCTTCAGCCCGTCTTTGAATGACTATCTAATTCCGTCCGTGGATCGCGTCGTCCGCGAGGTGCGGTCGACCTTAAGAGGATAGGGCTTTTCGATGCGCGCGCCGCGAAGAAGTTTGAATCGGGGAGTACAAACCAGGAATCTGATAAGCGCATCCCTCTTTATTTGGAGAGAATAAGGGATGAATGTCCCCATTGTAATGCCGCAACTTGGCCTGACAATGACGGAAGGTTGCGTTAGCGATTGGCTGAAGAAGCCGGGCGAACCCGTTCATAAGGGGGAGCCGCTTTTTGTGGTCTCCACGGACAAAGCCGACATGGAAATCGAATCGCCGGCAGACGGAACTTTAGGGATTCCCATCATTGCGCCCGGCCAGGTTGTGCCGGTGGGAACGGTGCTGGCGCATGTGGAATCGAGCGCAGAAACGCTTGCCGTCGCCCCCGTCATCGTGGCGCCGCCTCTTGCAGAGCCATCATCAGCGCCTCAGGAGAAAGCTTCTTCTGCCGCGCCGGAAGCTGCTTCGACTCGAAATTCGGCGGAGCTGCGCAAGGGACTTCCACCGGCTTCGCCCCGCGCCCGTCGTCTGGCGCGGCAACTGGGCATCGACATCAGCTCGGTCAAAGGCAGCGGCGCGGGTTCGCGCATTGTGGAGGAAGACGTTCGCAGGGTCGCTTCGGAGTTGCGGGCAAGAGAATATGCTTCCAGCGATCACCGAAAGCTCATTGCGGAAGCGATGGTCAGGAGCGTGCAAACGATCCCCCATTTCTCGCTAAGGGTTGAAGCCTGCGCGGAGCAGTGGTTATCTCGGTATGAAGGTCTCAGGCCTCAAATCGCAGCGAAAACGGGTCGTAAGTTAACCCTGACCGATTTGTTCTTAAAAGCGCTTGGAGTCGCCGTTCTGGAAACTCCAGCGATCAATACAGTCTGGGCCGAGCGAGATGGCTTGCCGCGAAGCGAGGTCAACCTGGGTTTGGCCGTCGCAACGGATCGCGGAGTCGTGGCTCCCGTCATTCGGAATGTTGCGACGCTGGATCTGGCGGAGATCGTTTCACGCCGCGAAGGATTGGTTGACCAAGCCCGCGCGCGCCGCTTATCTCTCGATGATCTCCAGGGCGGCGTGGGAACATTGAGCAATATGGGCATGTATCGTGTTGACGATTTTCAGGCCATTATTGATCCGAAGCAAAGCTTTGTCCTGGCAGTGGGAAAGATCGCGCATCGTCCCTGGGCGGTCGGCGCGACACTGACTGTGCGTCCTACGGTCAGGCTTAATCTTACTGTCGATCATCGCGTGGCTGACGGAGAGATTGCCGCGCGCCTTCTCGAAAAGCTGTGCGGGTTGATTGAGAATCCAGCCCGGATTCTGGGATCATGAAACGCGCGCGGTGACCGGTTGGGGATTGCGCCCCATACAACCGTTTTGCGGGCGGGACAAACCCGGAAATCGCATCCCTGTTGGAGATGATTGCCTGGCCGGTGAACAGCGCATGAAAATGCCGGGAAAGAGGCGAGAGCGAAACCTAACATGCCTGAGATAATCCCTCGCGTGGAAGATGAGCCAGGGTCTCCACTCCGTCCTATCGAAAAGGTGGCTGTCACCGAGCAGATTATTTCCCGCCTGAAGACATACATCGCCCAGCAACATGTTGCCGTGGGCGCCAAGTTTCCGTCAGAACGCCAGTTGGCATCCATGCTCAAGGTGAGCCGGCATTCGATTCGGGAGGCCTTGCGGGTGCTGGAAGTGCTGGGCGTCCTGAAGCCTACCCAAGGCAAGGGAACCTATCTGGTGTCTCGCCTGCCTAAACCCCTCAATCGTCCTGACCAGATTCTGGGGCTTCAGGAAAGCGTGGACATCGTCGAACTTTGGGAGGTGCGGGCGGCTTTTGAGCCTTCGGTTGCCGCGCTCGCTGCATTGCGCGCCACCGACGAAGACTTGCGTCTCACCGCCCGGCAGCTTGAGGGGATGCGGAACAACCTGAAGAACTCTGAAGCCTTCGCCAAATACGATCTGGAATTTCACTTGTGTCTGGCCAGGGCATGCGGAAATGACGTGCTCGAAATGACGACGGCTCCCCTGATCAAAGTATTTTTCGATAAGGCTGCCAAACGCCGACTCCTGGATTATTCCAGGGATGTGCCCCGAAGATATGGAGAATTGCGTAATTTTCTGAAGGGGCACGAACAGATCTTCGATGCTCTTCGCCGCCACAATCCGACGCTTGCGCGCTCGCGAATGATGAAGCACATGCGCGCTGTGGGCGAATACGATGTGCGATTGGTGCGCGCGATGGCGACAAACCCCGAGTTCAAAATGAAAAGGCGCAGCCTCGTTGCTTTGTGACAAGACAACGCTACACGGCGATCAGACCTGCCTCAGCTTGCTCAACAGATTCGCCTGCCCCATGCTGATATAGGGAAGCGCTACGGTGGCCACATAGAGGGGATTGTTGCGCTGCCCTGTATCGGGATTGAACCATTCCCATGCCTGCGTTAAGCCGTCCGGGCGGAGATTATTCCTGATGAACTGGATGTAATCTGTAGCCATATCGATGGCGGCTTGCCGATCCTCCTGGAAAATGGCGGAGATATACCAACCCGTCGGCACTCCCCAATAGCCGCCGTTTTGATACGTTCCGCGTTTTGCTACTGAGCATTGCCAGCCACCGTGGTTCGTCGGGTCTGAGGTTAGGATTTGCCTGACAAGACCCTGCCGAACTGCGGTTTTCTCACGAAACGCGCGGATGAGCGCGCGGGAAACTGCGCGGGCGGGCTCGCCCTCGATAGCACCGCTCCAGATCGCAAATGCGCTTCCCCACACGTCAGGTTGGTTTCCTACTCCGGTAGCTGAATGGAGCCATCCTTCGCGCTTGTCCTTCGCAGGATGGAAGAATGTCGGTGGAATGCTGCGCTTGATGACAGCCGCTTCCTGGCGATAACGGAGCGCTTTTGCAGGTTCGCCGGCAGCCTTAAATAACTCAGCCAATTGATTCGCGGCAATGAATTTAAGGATGGAGGGAAACAACAGCTTTCCACTCTTGAATTCGGCATCGCAAAAACCCCAATCCTTCGCATTCTCTGTTTTCACATTGCCTGCCATGATCAAGACGGTTGATGGGTCAGTCTGAGGCGCTCGATAGACTTTTTCACAAAGATCGGCAAGCTTTATTTCACCGAAAGAAGTCGTTATGGAAGACCGAAAGAAGCGAGCGCTCCGGGTCATCTTCCATTGCTCATAGACGGCAGTTACAAAATAAAAATTGTCGTCCAGCGGAGGATACTTGCCCCACGGCCGTCCGCCTTGCTCTCTTCCCGTATCGTAGTTGCCCGGATAGAAAGTCGGCATGCCATTCAAGTTGATATGGTCTGGCACAGCGCAGGAGGGAACCACTACCCCGGGACGGACAACCCAATTCTTCGGCCCACGAAGCGTTCCAGCGATGAGGCGAATCCAACCCTCAAGTTCGTCGGTCGAAATGAAATCGCCACCGAGCATCATGACGGCATCGCGCACCCAAAAGGCGTGGTAGCCCATATTCCCGCCCGGAACATGGATGTCATACGGGGTTGAATTTCGCCATCCGCCCAAAGATTCGCCCGCGCGCAGTCGCGCTGAGGCGATGAGCCGTCGGGCCTGATTGCGAAGAAACGCTTCGTTAAAAGGATTGAGGATAGCCTCGGCATGCTTTGACGAATTCCGTGTCGAAGCAAAAAGGAATGTAAACATGATGACGGCGCTGGCTTCCTTATGGAAGGTCTTGTGCGAGATGAATCAGGTCGGCTGAAAAGGGTTCGTTCAGCTTGTCGTTGAGACCCGAAAGCGCTCCTTTGCCAGAATGCAAAAAAGACAAGATATCCGAATAGGAAACCAGCAACCAAAGATCTTATTGAGATCGGCGCCTTCCAGCCGCCAGTCTCATGGGTCTTGGGCTGCGCAGGAGGTCTCTCATCATGAGAAGCTTACTGAGATTCGCGCATTAAGATGACGGTTTTCTGGATAGGGGTAGGGAGAGCGGGTTAGCTGCTCCCCCTCCCTCCGAACCGGACGGGCGGATTTCCCGCATCCGGCTCTCCGGTCAGTGGTTTTACCTCCGAGAGGATTGACCGACTGGAATCGGAGCGATGCGGAGAGATCGC
>DATGKJ010000107.1:0-4085 GCA_035294685.1 Terriglobia bacterium
GCAATATCACGCCTGGGGCGGCAATGGCGGTGGCGATACCCACTACACCTGGGGCGCTCTGCTGTGTCTGGTGGGGCTAGAACAGTACATTGATGTGAATCCCTGGGATGGCTTGCGCTTTGGGATGCTCAACCCGCCCTCTGCGGGGGAGCTTGACCGTGTGTCATGGCAGGGACATCTCTACAATGTCAAAGTCGGACCTTCGCTTACCGAATTAACGCGCGACGGACATCTTCGATTCAGCGCTTTGGGCGGGGTTGTCGTGCGGCGCTATGAAGCGACTCCAACAAAACTTTCCTTTATCCTGCACAGCGCGAAATCTGCGCGTGTGACCACGCTTGAATTCAGTTCCGGAACCTTGCGCCTCGAAATCGACGGCAAAAGCGCCGACAACATCGAAATCCAGCAGGGATCAGCAAGCTTCGTTGCGCCCTCGGGCGAGCATCGCATCACGCTTGAAATGTGAGCGCCACGCCTTCACACCGAAGTCGGCAGCGCCTTATAAAAATTTCCAAAGAAAAATACTTGACACGTTTTGATAACGATTTTATTATTACCTCACTCAGAAAAACTCCCGGCCCCTAGGGGCTCCTGCATAAATCGAAAACGGGGGCGGGCTTTTGTTTGGCTTTCGGGAGTGGGTGTTGGTGTCTGCTGACGGCGGAAGATTGCTGCCTGAAGTGATGTTCGGCATCATCGCACCCACCACAGAGTTGCAGCCTGCGTTTGCCGATATTAATCCTGATCAATAGGTTCAACAATCTCAGGTTTTCACGCCGTCTGGATGCGCGAGACGACGCTTACTTGGATTGGGTTTTCTCCCAGTCTTTCAGGAACTGTTCCTGGCCGCGGTCGGTCAAGGGATGCCGGAACAGCATGTCGAAGACTTTAAAGGGCATGGTGGCCACGTCAGCTCCGGCCTTTGCGGCATCCACTACGTGAAGGGGATGGCGCAGCGAAGCCGCCAGCACCTGCGTCTTGAACTCATAATTGCGGTAAATCGTCACAATGTCCCGAATCAGATCCATGCCCACGTGAGAAATATCATCCAGCCGGCCCAGAAATGGGCTTACATAAGTGGCGCCGGTCTTGGCGACGAGCAGCGCCTGCGAGGGTGAGAAACACAGAGTCACGTTGACCTTGATGCCGTCGCTCGCCAGGCATTTGGCAGCCTTCAATCCGGCTTTGGTCGTTGGAACCTTCACCACCACCCAGGAGTGCAGCTTCGCAAGCTCTCTTCCCTGTTTGCACATTTCCTCGGTTTCGGTGGAAGTGACTTCAGCGCTCACCGGCCCTTGAACAATCTCGCAAATTTCCACGATCCGCTTTTCAAAAGGCGCTCCCTCCTTGGCAATCAGCGACGGGTTGGTGGTGACGCCATCCAGCAATCCCATGCTGGCGGCCTCCCGGATTTCATTCAGGTTGGCGGTATCCAGAAAAATCTTCATGATGGCTCTTCTCCAGGCATAACGAAAGTGGGTTGATAAAGTCGATGATCTGTCAATCTGAGCAGAAATACGGAGATTCTTCGCTGTCGCTCAGAATGACAGGTGAATCGCTCGGTGCGAGAATCACTGGCAAACCGGCTCAGCGTGACCATAAAAGCGCCTCAAAAAAATTATAACATCCGGCGCAGCTTCGTCCTCGAGCTTGCGAGCCGAGAACTCTTTCCCATCCGGGTGGATGATAAGAATCCGCCATCAACCGCCCGAAGCCATAATCGTATATAATAGTGAGTTATTTTAATCAAAGTAGTCTAAAACCGTATAGACTGATTGAGACCGGATGATCCCTATGATCCTCAAGCAGAAGAAAGCCGCGACTTTAATCGTTCTCAGTGCATGGGCTCTTATTCTCGTGCCGAGTTCACTGTTATGGGCGCAGGTTTCCGCCTCGATCACCGGCATGGTTAGAGACCGAACGGGCGCTACGCTCTTCGGCGTCAAGGTGAGCGCCACGAATCAGGAAACCGGCATTGTTCGCAGCACCACGACGAACCGGCGCGGTCAATACGCTCTCTTCTCATTGCCTGTGGGCCGATATGATGTCCGAATGGAAAAGGCAGGATTCAAGTCCGAAGTCAGAAGCGGCATTTCTCTCGCGGTGGGAGAGCAATTCGTGCTCAACCAGACGCTTCAGGTCGGCGAAATTCATGAGCGCATCACCGTCACGGGCGAAACGCCGCTGGTGAGCGCAACCACCGAGCGCACCTCCGGTCTCGTCGGCGAGAGGCAGATCAAATCGTTGCCGCTGAATGGCCGCAGCTATGATGAGTTGCTGACGCTCGACCCGGGCATCGTCAACTATACGTCGGAAAAGACCGGCGGAGTGGGCGTTTCCAACTCTGCGGTGGCCAATATGTTTGCGGTTTCGGGCCGTCGGCCGCAGGAAAATCTCTTCCTGCTGGATGGGATCGAATACACCGGCGCTGCCGAGATCAACCTGCAACCTGGCGGAACCAGCGGGCAGTTGTTGGGCGTAGACGCCATCCGCGAATTCAATGTGCTGACAGACGCTTACGGCGCCGAATATGGCAAGCGGCCCGGCGCCCAGGTGATTCTGGTGACGCAATCCGGCACAAACAGTCTTCACGGGAGTCTTTATGAATACCTGCGTTCAAGCGCGCTCGACGCGCGAAACTTCTTCGATCAAGGCGCGATCCCGCCTTTCGAGCGCAATCAATTCGGCGCAGCGCTGGGAGGGCCTCTCCAGCGCAGCAAGACGTTTCTGTTCGGGAATTACGAAGGCTTCCGCCAAAGATTGGGCTTGAGCGACGTGACTTTAGTTCCCGATAACCTTGCGCGGCAAGGTCTGTTGCCCGGACCCGGTGGAGCTTTGGAGAGTGTCGGTGTTGCGCCGGGGGTGGAACCGCTGCTTTCCTTGTGGCCAGTCCAGAATGGTCCCGAGCTGGGCGGCGGCATCGCCGAAGCTTTCAGTCATCCGGTTCAGCACATCCGCGAAGATTTTGGCACAGCGCGTCTGGACCGCACGTTCTCCCAGCGGGATTCTGTTGCCGGCGTCTACCTGGTGGACGACAGCGCCGATGTAACGCCCACGTCTGATCCTATCAGCGTTGATCTTGAGAGTCTGCGCGAGCAGGTGCTGAGCCTCGAGGAAACGCACGTTTTCTCGCCGACTCTTCTGAACGTGGCCCGTTTCGGATTCTCGCGCGCCAGCTATTTCTATACTGGCGGCACGACGGTGAACGTGCCTGGGTTCCTGAGCGGAGCGCCGGTGGGCGCGGTGGTGATTGGCGGCAGCGCGACGCCCAACTCGCCCAGTCAGATCACCCTGGCGGGCAGCAATATTGGCAGCCACCTTTTTGTTACGCGCAATCTCTTCACCTACCAGGATACGCTCTCGGCGATTGAGGGCATTCATCAGTTGAGCGGCGGGGTATGGTTTCAGCGAATCCAGGCAAATGACGAACTGGCGCTGGGGCAGTATGGCCAGGCGGTGTTTTCCAGCCTGGCGGACTTTCTGCGCGGCAATATCGCCACTTTCAGCGCCGTCCCTTTGCCTACCCCTCTGGGCTGGCGCTCGCTGGAAGGAGCGGCCTTCGTGCAAGATTCCATGCGCCTGCGGCCCAACCTGGCGCTTACGCTGGGCCTGCGCGTGGAGTTCACCAATGGCTGGAACGAGGCTACCGGGCGGGCTTCCAATTACGTGTTTGATTCGAGCGGCGTCATCGAGACCGAGCCGCACATTGGCCGTTCCGCCCTGACCGTCAACAATGCCCGGTTTCTGCCGGAGCCGCGTGTCGGACTGGCCTGGGATCCTTTTGGCCACGGCAAGACGGTCATTCATGCGGGCTTTGGAATCTATGCTGACCTGCAGGACGGATTGAGTTATCGCCTGGATCAGAACGCGCCATTCAACACCACCGTGACCTTGAAAAATGTGCCGATCGGGTTGTTTCCATTTTCGCCTGCGGCGATTCCAACAGGCGGGCTTATTCAGCCCGGCGGCGTGCAGCCGAATCTCTGGACTCCCATGGTCGAAGCTTACGCGTTTAAGATCGATCATCAACTTTCGCCAAATACCGTACTGAGCGTGGGCTACGCGGGATCGCATGCCTATCATGA